>JAXIPK010000138.1:0-4883 GCA_045402975.1 Acidobacteriota bacterium | reverse complement strand
GCGCATCTTTCTCGCCTGGGCGCGCTTCCCGCACGCCACGGTGACGCCGCGCGTGGACCACGGCTGGCGGGTCGAGCTGCGCGACCTCCGCGCCGGAACCGAAGCACGCGACAGCCTGGCCACGCTCCGCATCGAGCTCGACCCCGCCGGCGGAGTAGAATCCGCGCACCTGAGCCTGCGCTTTCTGCTCCTGCTGTGCTGAGCGCGCCATGAGCCAAGTACAAGAACCCGTTTGGGTCAAGCGTCTCCTGGGCAAGCCCGGGCTCATCTTGGCGTTTCTGTGGGGCCTGGCGGAAGGGACGCTCTTCTTCGTCGTGCCGGATGTGCTCATCACGCTGGCGGCGATGTTCCGCCCGCGGCGCGCACTCGCTCACGCCGGAGCCGCAGTCGCTGGCGCCGTGTTGGCCGGCGCGCTGCTGTACACCTGGGCTAGTGCCTCGCCCGATTCGGCGCGCGCCGCCGTGGACGCGGTACCTTTCGTGGAGAGCAACGTATTGGTGGTCGCTTCCATTGACTTCTACTTCGACGGCGCGCGGGCGGTCCTGTATGGCCCGCTCCGGGGAATCCCCTACAAGGTGTACGCGGTGACTGCGCCGCGGTACATGGGCCTGACCACCTTCCTTCTGCTCACCATACCGGCGCGCTTGTGGCGCTTCCTCCTGACTGGGGTGCTGTTCGCCCTGCTCGGCCAGATGCTGAGAACCGCGTGGTTCCCCTTCTTCGGCGACCTCCGTCCATACGACACCCCGCGACTACTGCTGCTTGTTCACCTGGCGCTCTGGGCCGTCTTCTACGCACTCTATTGGGGGCTTCTCTTGCCTGTGATCCTGCGGATCTGAATCGGCGAGGAAGAGCGTGGCGACCATCTACCAGCTCAAGCCCGCATTTCAGAACCTGCTGCGGCCCCTCGTGCGCGGGCTGGCGCGCGCCGGAGTGACCGCCAATCAAGTAACAGTCGCAGCGTTGCTCCTCTCCATCGCCACCGGCGCCGCCATTGCGCTCTATCCAGAGGCTCGCTGGCCGCTCATCGCGCTGGGCCCGGTGCTTTTCATCCGCATGGCGCTCAACGCCATTGACGGCATGCTGGCCCGCGAGCACGGAATGAAAAGCAAGCTCGGGACCATCTTGAACGAGCTGGGCGACGTGGTGGCCGATGCCGCGCTCTATCTGCCGCTGGCGCTGGTGCCGGGCTTCCCCGCGCCGCTGGTGGTCGCCGTCGTGCTGCTCGCCGTCGTCAGCGAGATGACCGGCGTTGTGGCCGTTCAAATCGGCGCCAGCCGCCGCTACGACGGCCCTTCGGGCAAGAGCGACCGCGCCTTCGCCTTCGGCGCGCTCGGCCTGCTCGTCGGCCTCGGCGTCCCCGCGGGTTGGTGGATTGCGGCGGTGCTGGGCGTGATGGTGTTGCTGCTCGTGCTCACCATCCTCAAACGCACCCGCAATGCCTTGCGGGAAGCCCCGTGAGCGAGAAGCCTCATTGGCTCGCTGGCTGGGTGGCGGCGCTGGCCAAGCTCATCAGCGGCGCGCGCGTGCTGTGGCTCGATTGCCAGCCCAGCACCCGCCAGCGAATCTATTTCGGCAACCACTCGAGCCACCTCGATGCCGTCATCATCTGGGCGGCCCTGCCGCCGCCGGTGCGCGCCCTCACGCGTCCGGTGGCGGCGCAGGACTACTGGGAGAAAGGCTTTCGCCGGTTTCTCTCCGAGCAGGTTTTTCGCGCTGTATTGATTCCTCGCGCCGCGCCGACGGGCGAGAAAAGTCTCGCTGCCGGCCGCGAAGCGCTCGAACGCATGGTCGAGGCGATGGGCGAGCGCCACTCGCTGATTCTTTTTCCCGAAGGCACGCGCGGCACCGGCGACGACGTGCAACCCTTCAAGGGCGGGCTGTATCATCTGTGCAGCTTGAAGCCGGGCGTGGAGCTGGTGCCGGTGTATCTCGAAAATTTGAACCGCATCCTGCCCAAAGGCGAGGTGCTGCCGGTGCCGCTGCTGAGCAGCGTGACCTTCGGCCCGCCGCTCTGTCTCGGCGAGGGTGAGCACAAGGCGGAGTTTTTGCAGCGCGCCCGCGGGGCGCTCTGCCGGTTGCGACCTCGATGAGGTTCCGACTAGACCCCGAGCTGCTCCTGGCCATCGCCGGCGTGGCGGCGCTGCTGGTGACGGCAACCCTCGCCGGGCTGCTGCTGAAGCTGCGCGCGCGCGACAACCGGGCGCGCTCCACCATTGAAAACCTCAACGCCCGCATCCGCGCCTGGTGGGTGATGTGCGTGGTGCTGCTGCTGAGCTTCCTCGCGGGGCGCATCGGCACGCTGCTGCTTTTCGGGCTGCTGTCGTTTCTCGCCCTGCGCGAGTACATCACGCTGACGCCCACGCGCCGCGGCGACCACCGCACGCTTTTCTGGTCGTTTTTCATCATCACTCCATTGCAGTATTTCCTCATCGGCATCCGCTGGTACGGTTTCTACAGCATCCTGATTCCCGTCTTCGCCTTCGTGTTCGTGCCGACGCGCATCGCGCTGGCCGGCGACACCGAGCGCTTCCTCGAGCGCGCCGCCAAAATCCAGTGGGGACTGATGGTGTGCGCCTACTGCGTCAGCTACGCCCCGGCGCTGCTCACGCTCGACATCGCCGGTTACGAAGGGCAGAACTTCAAGCTGCTGTTTTACCTGCTCTTCGTCGACCAGATCAGCGACGTGCTGCAATACGTCTGGGGGAAGCTGCTGGGACGCCACGCCATCGCCCCCACCATCAGCCCCAACAAGACCTGGGAAGGATTCGTCGGCGGGGTGGCCTCGGCCACACTGCTGGGCAGCGCGCTCTACTGGCTGACGCCGTTCTCGCCGCTCGAGTCGCTGGGGATGTCGCTGGCCATCACGCTGATGGGGTTCTTCGGCGGGCTCACCATGTCGGCCATCAAGCGCGACCGCGGCATCAAGGACTACGGCAGCGTCATCGAAGGCCACGGCGGGATTCTCGACCGGATTGACTCACTCTGCTTCGCCGCGCCCGTCTTCTTCCACCTGACGCGGTATTTCTTCACTTGATGACCGGGTGGCAGGTGCCACCCGGCTCGGAGAAAGAGAGGAAAAGACCGATCAGTCGGCCGAGGGTTGCCGCCGCGCCGAGTAGCGCTGCGCCAGCCGCATGATGAGCCAGCCGAGCAGCATCAGGCTGGCCGCCACGCCGGAGACCTGCAGGTAGTTGTTGAGCAGGTAGGTGATGGAGCGCTCGCCGAAGCGCACCGCCAGGAATCCCCAAAACAGATAGCGGAAGCCGCGCCCCAGAATCAGCGCGATCAAGAAGTGGCGGAAGCGCACCTGGAAAACGCCCGCCGCCATCACGAAGAGCTTGAAGGGCGTGGGCGGCGGCAGCACCGCCGGCACAGCGATGGCGAAGAACTCGTTGCGGTCGAACCAAGCGCGGATGCGCTCGATCTTCTGCGGGCTGGCGCGCCTGGCCAGCATGACCTCGCCGCCCTTGCGGAAAACGAAATAGACCGACACGCAACCCGCCACCGAGCCCAGCGTGGCCATGGCGACGTAGAACGGCATCATCTCCGGCCGTTGCAGCGAGAGCGCGATGACCAGCGCGTCGTTGATGATGGGCAGCGTGCCGAAGGAGGAATCCACGAAGGCGATGAGAAACAGGCCCCAGCCGCCGGTGGAGCTCAGCACACCGATGATGAGCTTCTGCGCCCAGTGCGGCAGACGGTCGAGCAGCGCCTGCAGCCAAGGCGGATTGTCGGCCAACAAAACGGCCAGCGACGTGAGTGGGGTTCGGAGCAACAAGCCGTCATTCTATCTGCGTCTCTGGCGATGCGGCAACCCAGCGGCAGGAGCCGCTGGGCTGAACAGGAGGGGGCCGGGTCGCCTTGTCGGCCTGCAAGGGGTGTGCTATAAATGCTGGTTTGTTGAAGGGCGGTGGCCGCCCATCCTGATTCCCCTACTCTTGATTCAACGGTCCCGGAGCTGACAGAGAAGCTATGCCGATTCCTGCGGCGTTCATCGCCGGCTTGCTGACCGAGCTCTACTGGGCGCTGGGTGTGGCCGCCCCGGTGGCGGCGGGCGCCTTCGCTTTTCTCCTCAAGCGACGCATCGACCGCGCCGACCCGGGCACGGAAAAGATGCAGCGCATCGCGGCGCAAATCCGCAACGGGGCGATGGCCTTCCTGCGGGTCGAGTACACGGCGCTGGCCGGGTTCACAGTAGTGATGTTCCTGGTGCTGGCGCTGCTGCTGCCGCAGGATGGCCTGCAGACCGCGGTCAGCTTCCTGCTGGGGGCGGTCGCCTCGGCGCTGGCCGGCTGGATCGGGATGCGCACCGCCACGAACGCTGCCGTGCGCACCACGCACGCGGCGCGTACGGGATTGGCGCCCGCTTTGCGCATCGCTTTTTCGAGTGGCGCCGTGATGGGCCTGACCTGTGTGGCGCTGGGCACCGCCGGCATCACCCTGCTCTACTACGCTTTTGGCGGATTGAGCGACGCCGGCCCGCGCGCCTCCAACATCATCTTCGGCTTTTCGCTGGGCGCCTCGTCCATCGCGCTCTTTGCCCGCGTGGGCGGCGGCATCTACACCAAGGCCGCCGACGTCGGCCAGGACCTCTCCGGCAAAATCGAAGCCGGCATTCCGGAAGACGACCCGCGCAACCCGGCCACCATCGCCGACAATGTGGGCGACAACGTGGGCGACGTCGCCGGCATGGGCGCCGACCTGTTCGAGTCCTACGTCGGCAGCATCATTTCCTCGATTGGGTTGGGCTGGGCGCTCTCCGCCTCCGAGGCCGCGACCTACTGGGGCACCAGCGCCGCCAACTTCCCCGCGCTGCAAAACTCCCTTGTGCTTTTCCCGGTGCTGCTGGCCGGCGTCGGCATTCTCAGCTCGATTCTCGG
>JAXIPK010000183.1:0-4004 GCA_045402975.1 Acidobacteriota bacterium | reverse complement strand
TGAGTGTGGACGTCAATGCCGCCCGGCAGGATGTAGAGGCCGCGAGCGTCGAGCACCTGCCGGGCGGCTTCTCGCGGCAGGTCGCTGCCAATGGCGGCGACGCGGCCGTCGCGGATGCCGACATCGGAGGCATAAGTGTCGGAGGCGGTGACGACGGTGCCGCCCTGGATGAGCGTGTCGAAATGCATATTCGTCTCCCCTGAGGTGCGCGCGTATGGTAGTGGCGCGGCTCGGGCGGTGTCAACGCAGAGATGCGTTGATTCGCGCCCAAACCGCTGTGCTAGAATCCGCAGCACGAGCCGCCATGGCCTTGCGGGAGACAGCACCGAAGCTCACGCCCGAACAGTACGAGCGCAACTTTGCCGACATCACCCCGCCGCTCACCCGCCAGCAGGCGCTGCTGGAGGGCGCCCGCTGCCTGTTCTGCTACGACGCGCCCTGCATCCAGGCCTGCCCGACCCGCATTGACGTTCCGTCTTTCATCAAGAAAATCCTCACCGGCAACCTGAAAGGCTCGGCGCGAGTCATTCTGAGCGCCAACATCCTGGGGCAGAGTTGCGGGCGCGTCTGTCCGACTGAAGTGCTGTGCGAAGGGGCCTGCGTGCTGAATCGCGAAGGCGCAAAGCCGATTGAGATCGGCCGCCTGCAACGCTATGCCGTCGACTACGTGCTGGAGAACAACGTGCGCGTGCTTCAGGCCGGCGCGCCCAACCGCCGGCGCGTGGCGTGCATCGGCTCGGGGCCGGCCTCGCTGGGGTGCGCTTCGGAGCTGGCGCAGCGCGGCTACGAGGTCGTCATCTACGATAAGAACGAATGGCCCGGCGGCCTCAACACCTATGGAATCGCTGCCTACAAGACCCGCGCTCACGAGAGCCTGCGCGAGGCGAAGCTGGTTGAAGAGTTGGGCGTGAAGTTTCAGCAGGGCGTCGAAGTCGGCAAAGATGTTTCGCTGGCGGATCTGGAGGCGAAGTTCGACGCCATCTTCATCGGTGTCGGGCTGGGGGAAACCTGGGTGCTGGAACTTCCCGGCGAAGAATTGCACGGGGCCTACGGGGCGATTGACTTCATCGAGCGCACCAAGAAGGACCCCTTCGCCAAGGTGGATGTGGGCAAGCGCGTCGCCG
The DNA here is from genome assembly GCA_045402975.1 of Acidobacteriota bacterium. Classification (GTDB taxonomy): domain Bacteria; phylum Acidobacteriota; class Terriglobia; order Acidiferrales; family 2-02-FULL-67-57; genus JACPRL01. The sequence continues at coordinate 2,880 of JAXIPK010000183.1, read as the reverse complement.
TTATCGGGGCGGGGAACACTGCGGTGGACGTGGCCACGGCGGCGCGGCGACTGGGCGCCGAGTGGGTGGCGATGGTCTACCGGCGCGGCGAAAAGGAAATGCCGGCCTTCAAGTACGAGCGCGAGCTGGCGCAGAAGGACGGCGTCATCTTCCTGTGGAACACGCAGCCGGTGCGAATTGTCGGCAACCGCGTGGTCGAGGGCTTGGAGTGTGTGCGCACGCGCCTGCACGGCGACGGTCGCCGCGCCCGCGTCGAGCCCATCCCCGGAACCGAGTTCACCTTGCCGGCGGACATGGTCGTCCGCGCGCTCGGACAACAGCCCGTGCTGGAGCTGGTTCGCAGCATTCGCGGCCTGGTAATCAGAGATGATTGCGTCGTGGTTGATCCCGAGACCGGCCAGACAGGCAATCCCAAGTATTTCGCCGGCGGCGACTGCGTCAACGGCGGGAGGGAAGTCGTAGACGCCGTCGCGGAGGGCATGAAGGCAGCCAGAGGGATTGACGCGTTTGTGAAACCACGGATGAACACGGATTAACACGGATGAAAGCGTCCTTCCTGCGATTCGAGCTGCGTTTATCTGCGGTTCCAACTAGAGGTGCAACATGGCTGACCTGAGCATCAACTGTGCGGGCATCAAGAGCCCCAACCCCTTCTGGCTGGCGAGCGGGCCGCCGACCAACACCGGCGGGCAGGTGATGCGCGCCTTCGAGGCGGGCTGGGGCGGCGCGGTGTGGAAGACCATCGGCGAGCCCATCATCAACACCGTATCGCGTTACGGCGCGATTGATCTGGGCTCGCAGAAGGTGATGGGCCTGAACAACATAGAGCTCATCAGCGACCGGCCGATTGAAGAGAACCTGCGCGAATTCGCCGAAGTTAAGAAGCGCTTCCCCAAGCACGCGGTGATTGCCTCGCTGATGGTGGACTCGAAGCGCGAAGTGTGGCACGACATCGTCAAGCGCGCCGAAGCAACCGGCTGCGACGGTCTGGAGCTCAACTTCGGCTGCCCGCACGGCATGAGCGAGCGCGGCATGGGCGCAGCCGTAGGCCAGGTGCCGGACTACACCACCATGATCACCGAGTGGGTGAAAGAAGTGGCGCGCACGCCGGTGCTCGTCAAGCTCACGCCGAACTGCACTGACGTGGCGCGCATGGCGGAGGCGGCGGCACAAGGCGGCGCTGACGGCATCTCGCTCATCAACACGCTCAACAGCGTGATGGGCGTTGACCTCAATACTTTTGCGCCGCGGCCCACGGTGCGCGGACGCTCTTCGCACGGCGGCTACTGCGGGCCGGCGGTCAAGCCGATTGCGCTGCACATGGTTTCGGCCTGCGCCAAGCGGGTGCAGATCCCCATCAGCGGCATCGGCGGCGTTTCGACCTGGCAGGACGCGGCGGAGTTTCTGGCGCTGGGCGCGACCTCGGTGCAGGTATGCACCGCAGCGATGCACTACGGCTTCCGCATCGTCGAAGACATGATTGACGGGCTGGCGAATTATCTCGACTCCAAGGGCTTTGCCAGCGTGAACGACCTGCGCGGGCGCGCGCTCGACAACGTGCGCGACTGGGGCGAGCTCGACCTCAACTACAAAATCATCGCCAAGATCGACGCGGCCAAGTGCATCGGCTGCCACCTCTGCTACGTGGCGTGCGAAGACGGCGCGCACCAATGCATCGAGGAATACCCGGCCGGCGGCAACGGCGGCCTGCGGGTACCCCGCATCATTGAAGACGAATGCGTCGGCTGCAACCTGTGCGCGCTGGTTTGTCCGGTGGAAAGCTGCATCACCATGGAAGAGGTAAGCACGGGCAAGCCGCCGATGTCGTGGAACGACCTGATGCGGCAACGCGGCCAGGCGCCTGGCTGCGCGCTGCCTTCGGGAGACTAGTTCCGCCATTCGCGCCTTCTTGTGGACAACCTGACGAAAGAACTGGCTGCCATCCACGCGCGCTGGGCGCCGGCGGACGAGCGCGTAACGGAAATCCTCGAAAACATCCAGACGAATTGTGCCGACCGATTGCCGGGCGAAGGCTGGAACCGCGCCAACGAGCGCCAGGTGGAGCGGTTGGTCACTCTTTTGCGGGAGAGTTTTCCCGGGCGTGTGTACGAAGTGGTGCGCGGCGAATCGGTTGACGCCAAGATCAATGCCGAGCGCTGGGCCCGTGCGCGCGAGCGTCGCGACGCGCCCTGTGTCGTGGTGGAGCGGCAGCGACTGGCCCGCTGGGCGCTCCGCACTACGCGGTGGAACTTTATCTTCACGGTGCCGGGCGAGAGTCGCGAAACGTTCCTGCTGGTGGCGCACTACGACACTTGGCGCGGCCCCGGCGCCGACGACAACACCACCGGAGAAGAAATCCTCAAGCAATACCTGCTGGCCGACCTGCGTGCCGCGACGCGGCCGCGCCTAACGCACGTCTACTTCCTGGCGGGCTCGGAAGAGTGCGGGCTGGTCGGCCTGGCGTCGCAGTTGCTGCTGGCTGGCGGGCTCATCGCCGCCATCCAGGCGTGGCTGCAGGGGAACTGGCTCTATGGGGTGATCGCGCTGGCGCTGTGCCCGTTCGCCAGCTACCGCTTCGGGGTCAGCGGCTCGCGCGAGTACGTTCGGGCGCTCAAGCCCGAAGAGCTCAACCCGATCCGCGCCGTGGTCTCGGTCGACTCGGTGGGTGAGGGGCGGATGTTCATCCCGCGCAGCACGCTGGGCGCCGATTTCATCCGCGCGCTGATTCCCTACAGTCACTACAGCGCCTTCACCGAAGTGCTGGAGGAAGGCGCGCACCTGCACGGCGTCAAGTACAACAACTACCTCGCCGGCGGCACCACCGACCATCTCTCGTTCATGGAGGTGAACAACGGCCTGTGGGCACGCGCGCGCGATGTG
>JAXIPK010000074.1:0-3127 GCA_045402975.1 Acidobacteriota bacterium | reverse complement strand
GCACGCGGGCGCTGGCTGACGCAAAGCAGTTTTCGCCGCTTGCTCTCGGCGTCTCCAAAACCCGGTTATGGCCTGTCCCATTTGTGGAGAGAGATGCACTTGCCCGCCACGGGAGGACGCCAACGGATCGCGCGTCAGCGTGATCCTGGATCCTGATTTCTATCATTCCCTGGAAGAGCACGCCGCCGAGGACCTCAGTCCGCGGGTGAGCGTGCTGGTGGACCCCGAACTGCCCGGCGCCGGCGAGGACCACTTTGCCGCCAGCCTCGCCGCCGCGCCCGAGACCGAGGAAGATCCGCTGGACCTCGAGGACACCGGACAGTTCCTGGGATCGAGCGCCTCGCGCGAGGGCCTAGTCGGAGGGACCACCGGAAGAACGATCGGAGGGCCGAATGGAGGCTCCCGCCACGAGCCCGCCGTGCTCGATGAACCGCTGGCCGATCTGGTTGCGCCGCCGAGCCACGCCGGGACGAACGGATCGTTGGGCACGAACGGATCACCTGCCGCCCCGCCTGCGTCCGCACCGAAGGCGCAGGTCTCAAGCCCTAACGGCTCTGGCTGGCGCGAAGAAGTGACCAACCGCCTGGATTCCTACCGCAGCCGCCGCCGGCGTCGCGTGGAGAAGTCGCTGAGCCTGAACTTTGAGCAGCAGCAGAGTGACTTGCTGTCCACCGGCGGGCCTGCTTCCAAGCTGATCCGCTTCCCCGGCCCGCAGATTGTGGGCACCTCCGTCCTCGATCCGGTGATGGTGGCCGAGCCGGAAGTTGCGGCAGCGGCGGTGGTCGAACCGGCCGCGCCGGCAGCCGCGGACGTTGCTCAAGCCCAGGTCACCGGCACACTGTCCGTCGAAGAACTGGCGGCCATTGCTTCGCTGGCCCCGGCCGAGGAGTTGGCCGAGCCGGTGGTGGACTGGACCTCATCCGCAACCTACGAGCCCGACGCGGCGGAAGCCGAAGCGGAAACCGCGCCTTCGCTGGCCATGACCCTGGAGGACTCCGACGACCACCTCGAAGACACTCCGGAGTACGCGCCCGAGCCGGCGCGTTTCGCGGAGTTTGCCGGCACCGAGCGCGAGTTCGTGGTGGAGCTGCCGCTGCAGTCGGCGCCTATGTCGCAGCGCCTGCTCTCTACCGCCGTGGATGGCGGCCTGGTCGCTGTCGCCACCGTGTTGTTCAGCGTGAGCTTCTTCCTGTTTGCGGAAGCCACGCCCACTCTGCGTCTCCTGCTGCCCATGCTGGTGGCCGTGCCCTGCTTCTTCTGGTGCGCGTACCAGTACTTGTTCCTGGTAAACGTGGGTTCGACGCCCGGCATGTTCGTCGCCGGCCTGGAACTCACTACCTTCGACGACGGTCTGGTCGACCTGCATACTCGCCGCTGGCGCGCCGTGGCCACCGTGGTCTCCTGCGTGTCGCTGGGCCTGGGCTACCTGTGGTCGCTGGTGGACGAAGACTCGCTCACCTGGCACGACCGCATTACCCGCACCCTGGTGGCGCCGGAACGGCTGCTGTAGCGTTATCCGTGAAGCGGGCAAGGGTACCCGCTTCCACCCTCTTCCTGACCTTCGTACCCTTCGTGGTTTGCTTTCTCCCCGATTTGTTTTCTAATGCTCCCGCCATGAAGATTCCCGCCTTTCATTACGAAAACGCCCTGGGCTCCGCCGTGGGCGCCGAGGGCTTGCGAGTGAGCGACGTAAGCGTTGCCGCCGCTGCGCACGCGGTCGAGGCCTTTCGCAAGCGTGTGGACTTGGGTGAGATCGGTTTTCCCAAGCTGCCCGACGACCGCGGCGTGGCCCGTGCGGTAACCGAATTCGCCGACGACCTCCGCGGCACGATTGACGACGTACTGGTGTTGGGCATTGGCGGCTCGGCGCTGGGCTCCTACGCGCTCGACGTTGCGCTGCGCGGGCCGCATCCGCTGCAGGCGCCGGTGGGCGGGGCGCGTCGCGCGAGGGGTGGCAGGAAGAAAGCTGGTGGTGGAGCGAAGCCACGCCTGGTGGTGCTGGACAACATTGACCCCGGCTTGGCCGCGGCGGCGCTCGAGCAGCTCGACCCGAAGAGAACGGCGGTGCTGGTGATCGCTAAGTCGGGCTCGACGGCGGAAACGCTCTCCCAGTTCCTCATCGTCCGCCAGTGGATGGTGAAGGCGATGGGCAAAAAGGCGCGGGCGCGCATCATCGCCATCACCGATCCCCAAAAGGGCGACCTGCTGGCCATCGCCAAGCAGGAGCAGTATCCGCTGTTCTTTGTGCCGCCCAATGTGGGCGGACGCTTCACCGTGCTCTCGCCCGTCGGCCTGCTGCCGGCGGCGCTCATCGGGATCAACATCGGGAAGCTGCTCGCCGGCGCGCGCGCGGCCAATGCGGTCTGCTGGTCGCCCAAGCTGGCGGAGAACCCGGCACTGGCCGCGGCTGCCGTTCATCACGCGCTGAACACCAAACACGGAAAATCCATCGAGGTGGTGTTCGCCTATTCGTCCTTCCTGTGGGGCGCGGCCTTCTGGTACCGGCAGCTCTGGGCGGAAAGCCTGGGTAAGCGCGCCAACCGCTCGGGCAAAGTGGTGGAGTGCGGGCAAACGCCTGTGGCCGCGCTGGGAGCCACGGATCAGCACTCGCAGCTCCAGCTTTACATGGAAGGCCCGCGCGACAAGATGATCACCTTCTGGCAGGTGGAGCGCCCGCGCGCCGACCTGATCATCCCGCGCGACTTCGCGAGCTACGACTCCTGCGGCTACCTGGGCGGCAAGAAGATGTCGGCACTGTTCGATGCCGAGCGCACCGCCACTCAAGCTGCGCTCACCTCCGCTGGCCGCCCCAACTGCCGCTGGACGCTGTCGCGCGTGGACGAATTATCGCTGGGCGCATTTCTGCAGATGCTCGAATTCCAGACCGCCTTCGCCGGCGAGCTTTACGGCGTGGACGCCTTCGACCAGCCCGGCGTCGAATTGGGCAAGAAGATGACCTATGGACTGATGGGGCGCAAGGGCTACGAGGAGTTCGCGCCCCGAACCAGGCGTATCAATTGACATACGCGACGTGCATAGCGGAATATAGTTTCGCTATTTATTCGCTCGCGGACAGGGGTTGGAGATGAGTGACCGATCAAGAATCGAGTGGACGGATGCTACGTGG
>JAXIPK010000283.1:0-6765 GCA_045402975.1 Acidobacteriota bacterium | reverse complement strand
GCACGATTGCGTTGTTTCGACATTCCGTTCCTCGCACGCCCCGAGGCGCGATCGTCGAGGTAGAGTGCCTGATTGGGAAATCGAAGTCAACGGTACGCCAGTACTAGTAGTACCAGCAAGATACAGGCACCTGTAGCACTCCTAGGAGGTGCGGGGGAGAGGTGGTAGCGCCACCGGGAATCGAACCCGGATTTGCAGCTTGAAAGACTGCCGTGCTAACCGTTGCACCATGGCGCCCCAGATGAAACATTATCGGGCAGATGGCGTCAGAGCGTCAAACCCGGTGGCCGGTGTTCTAGCCTTTCACCGGGCACCGGTCACTGATCCTGCTTCTCTTCCAGCCAGGCCATTTGAATCTGCTCGAGCTTGCCTTCGTTGGAGCCCTTGGGGTCGTCGGCGAAACCCTCAAGCTCCGTCACCCATTTGTGCAGGTCGGTGAAGCGGACGGAGAGCGGGTCGGTGTCAGGGTACTTTTCCAACAGCGCCAGAGCGATGCCTTCGGGGTCGTCCCAAGTGAGATCTTGAGGCATGTTCTCCTCCATCCAAGCCACGTGACCCAGCGGCGGGGGCCGTTGGGCTGAGCGGGTGTGGGCTATTCTTCTTTCTTGGCGGTTCCGGCCATCATGGATTCGCCGCCCTCGCTGACGTAGTTGCGGTTCCAGGCCGGGATTTCAATCACCACTTCGCCGGGGCGCTCGACCACCACCTGGCAGCCGAGCCGCGAGTTGAGCTTGAGGTCGGCGGCCATGTCGAGCCGGTCGAGCTCGTCGTCCTGCGCGTCGCTGAGCAGCTCGACGCCCTTCTGCACCCAGACGTGGCAGGTGGTGCAGGCGCAGTTGCCACCGCAAGCGTGCTCAAGGTGGATGCCGTGGTTGAGCGCGATGTCGAGGAACGACGCCGGCTTGCCGTGCTCCTTGTAGGGCATCGTGTCGAGGTCCACCTCGACCGTCTTCCCCAACGGCTGAAACGTTATCTTGACCAGCTTCGCCATTTACCGCTTATCTCCTTACCTTATCTTGATCCCCATGCCGAGACGATGACGCTTCGCCCTCCGGGCTGCGCGTCGGCCTGCGGCAGCAAGGTGGGCGCTGCGCGCCGTTCACTTGCGGCGGGGTTGAAACCCCGCCCTTCCCAAACAGTATTGTGCGAAGCGCATCCAATGCTCAGGGAGGGCACGGCTTCAGCCGTGCCGAAACGCGCCGCCGCGCAAGGCATAACCGCACTGCCGTAGGCTGTTGCGGAGCCCGACAGGACGGAGCAACATTCGCGCTCGGCACCCACACTCACAGCTTCACCTCGTCGGGGCGCTTGCCTTTCATGGCCGTCTGCATGGCGGAGTTCATGATGAGCTCGGCCAGGCGGTGGGTGGCCTGGTTCAACTGCTCCAACCGCTCGCCGATAAGCTTGTAATCTTCGGTCTTCAAGGCTTCGCGCAACGCGGTCGCGGCGCCGGCAATCTGGCGGCGCTCGTCAGCCGTCAGTTCATCCGCCTCTTCTTCCTTCAAAGCCTTTTCCGTGGCCCGCAGGATGGTGTCCGACTCGTTGCGGACGCCGATGAGCTGGGTGGCGGCGAAGTCTTCTTCCGCGTGCTCGATGGACTCAACCAGCATCCGCTCGACCTCTTCATCGCTGAGCCCGTAGCTGGGCTTGACCTCCACCGTCTGGGCGTCGCCGGTGCGCAGGTCGCGCGCGACAACATTCAGGAGGCCGTCCGCGTCGATCAGAAATTTCACCTCCACCCGCGGCAGACCGGCGGGCAGCGGCGGAATCTTCAGCGTGAAGCGCGCCAGGCTGCGGCAATCCTTCACCAGCTCGCGCTCGCCCTGCACCACGTGGATGTCCACGCCGGTCTGGTTGTCCACGTAGGTGGTGAACATTTCGGTGGCGCTGGCGGGAATGGTCGAGTTGCGCGGGATGATCTTGGCCACCGCGCCGCCCATGGTCTCGATGCCGAGCGAGAGCGGGGTGACGTCGAGCAGGAGCATCTCCTGCACGCCGCCCTCGAGGATGTTGGCTTGCACGGCGGCGCCCAACGCCACCACTTCGTCGGGGTTGAGTTCGGCATGCGGCTTGCGGCCGAAAACCTCTTCCACGCGGCGGCGCACCAGCGGCACGCGGGTCGAGCCGCCCACCAGCACGACTTCGTCAATCTGTTCGGGCTTCAAGCCGGCGTCCTTCAGGGCGCGCTTGCATGGACCGAGGGTGCGCTCAATGACGGGCGCAATCCAGCCTTCGAATTCAGCCCGGGAAATATCGCGAGTGAATTCGCCCTTCCCGTCCAGCGGGAAGCGGAACGCGACACGCTCTTTCGAAGAAAGGTCATGTTTGGCGTTGATAACCGTTTCGCGCAGGCGCTCGTACACGTCGACATGCTCGGTCACGTCCACGCCGTGCTTCTGGCGGATTTCGGCACCCACCTTCTCGGCGAAGAGGTTGTCGAGGTCGTCGCCGCCCAGGTGGGTGTCGCCGTTGGTGGCCAGCACCTCGAAGATGCCTTCCTGCAATCGCAAGATGGAGATGTCGAAAGTGCCGCCGCCGAAATCGTAGACGGCGATCAGGGCGCGCTGGTGCTTGTCGAGCCCGTAGGCCAGCGAAGCCGCGGTGGGCTCGTTCACCAACCTCTCGACCTCGAGGCCCGCCAGCCGCCCGGCATCTTTGGTCGCCTGCCGCTGGGCGTCGTTGAAATACGCGGGCACGGTGATGACGGCACGGGTGACTTCCTCGCCGAAAAATCTTTCGGCGCGGCGCTTGAGCTCGCGCAGCACGAAGGCGGAAATCTCCGGCGGAGTAAAGACCTTCTCGCCGAGCTGAATGCGAATGACCTGCTCGCTGCCCGGCGCCACGTGGAAGGGAAACAGCTGAAGCTCTTCGCGAACGTCTTCGATGCCTTTGCCCATCAGCCGCTTCACCGAGTAGACCGTGCGCTCGGGCTGATGCAACAGGCGCTGGCGCGCTGCCCAGCCGACGACGAGCGTGCCATCCGGGTCCAGTGAGACTACCGAAGGCACCAGCGTGCGCCCTTGCTCATCCGCGATGCACACCGGCCTGCGCGTAGCGGCGTCGGTGTAGGCCACCAGGCTGTAGGTGGTGCCCAGGTCGATTCCGACGATGCGGGACATTATCGTGACCTATTCCTCGTCCAGCTCGTCGGTGACGTTGCGGACCAGATTGCGAATGTAGGAATGCCGGTTCAGTATCTCGCTCATCTTTTCCAGCGCCGCTTTCCGCGCCGGGCCTTCGGCGGCATCGAAAACCGGGAATTGCGCCGTCAATTCGGCCAGAACCGACTCGAGCTTGTGTTGGAAGCTGGCGCGAGCTTCTTCGAGGTGCCGGCGCAGCTCCTGCATCTGCCCGGCGTCGCCGCCGGCGCGCCGCGCGGCGCGCAGCTCTTCCAGGTACTCGTTGAGCTCGAAGACTTCGGCCAGCAGATCAGGGGGCGCCTGCTGCTTTATTTCGCCTTCGCGGCGCACGCCTTCGAGTTCGAGCAGATACTCCACGCGCGCCACCGGGTCGCGCAGTGTGCGCCAGGCGTCGTTCAGCACCGAGGCTTTCTCCAGGCTCAACTCCTGCTCCGCGGCGGAGGCGTTGTGGAAGTTGTCGGGGTGCAGCTTCCAGCTCAGCTCATAGAAGCGGCGCTCGAGCGCGGCGAGGTCGAGCCCCAGCTTGCGCTCCAACCCGAAGAAGCCGAAGTAGTCGGTTTCGCGGATGGCTGTTCTCTCCGTCATAAAATCAGGTGGGCCGCAGGCGGGGCGGGCAGGCGCGGCCTAGGCGCTGAAGGAAGCGCCACAGCCGCAGCCTTTGGCGGCGTTCGGGTTTTCAAAAACAAATCCCTGCTGCATCAGGTCTTCCTTGTAGTCCAGCACCGTGCCAGCCAGGTAGATGAGGCTCTTGGGGTCGACGAAGACGCGCACCCCGTCGAACTCGAAGATGCGGTCACGCTCGGCGGGCTGCGGGTCGAACCGCACCGCGTAGCTCAGCCCCGAGCAGCCGCCGCCCTGCACCGCCATGCGCAAGCCCGCGCTAGGCGGGATCTTGCCTTGCGACATCAGGGTGCGCACACGATTGGTGGCGCGCTCGGTCAGTTGTACGGATGGTCCGCTCATACTTGTTCTCCGCAGCGGGCCGGAGCCGGCCGCGCGCCGCGACTAATCCGCCGAGGCCTGCTGCGTCGGGGCCGGATGCGCTTCGGGCTTCTCGTCGTGCTTGCGCTTCCAGTCGCCGATGGCGGCCTTGATGGCGTCCTCGGCCAGCACCGAGCAGTGGATCTTGACCGGGGGCAGGTTGAGCTCCTTGACGATCTCAGTGTTCTTGATCTTCAAGGCCTCATCCACCGTCTTGCCCTTCACCCACTCGGTGGCGAGCGACGAGCTGGCGATGGCGGAGCCGCAGCCGAAGGTCTTGAACTTGGCGTCTTCGATGACCGAAGTCTCCGGGTTGATCTTCATCTGCAGCTTCATCACGTCGCCGCACTCGGGCGCACCCACCAGGCCGGTGCCGACGTTGGCATCGTCCTTAGGCAGGCTGCCGACGTTGCGCGGGTTCTTGTAGTGATCGAGCACCTTGTCGCTGTATGCCATCTAGCTTCTCCTTCTTGCCTGTAGATTCAGTCTCTAACTGCACCGGCAATGCTCTGCCGGCGGGTCAACGTGATCGAACTGTCCAGCCCGTGGCGCTGGATGTTTTCGTCCGACAACCGGACATCGCCGATCGACGCGGCGCCCGTGGTTGCAAGATCGCGGAGGGTGCGCTCGGTGACCTTGGCGTCAAGGCCGAGATGCCCGAACAACTGCCGGAATTCCGGGTCGCCCAACAGGCGCACCGTGTTGCACGCACCCCCGTCCACCGGGCGGCCTTCCGCCAAGGAGGGCGCAAACCACATCCAGTACAAATGGTTGCCGGCGCGCAGGGTGTAATCCCTACGCACGTGAATCGTTCCTTCGTAGTCCATTCTGCCTCTCAGTCTGCTTTCCACTGCATCTGCTTCAAGTCCACGCCTTCCTTGGCCATCTCGTAGAGCGGCGAAAGCTCGCGCAGGCGGCTGACTACCTCGCTGACGCGCTCCGCCACGTAATCCACTTCCTCTTCGGTGTTGAAGCGACCCAGCCCGAAGCGGATGGAGGTGTGGGCCAGGTCTTCACCCACGCCCAGCGCTTTGAGCACGTAGCTGGGCTCGAGCGTGGCCGACGTGCAGGCCGAGCCGGAGCTCACCGCCACGTCGTTGATGCCCATCAGCAGCGACTCGCCCTCGACGTAGGCGAAGCTGATGTTGAGGTTGTTGGGCAGCCGGCGCGTCATCGAGCCGTTGATGTAGACCTCGTCGAGGCGGTTGAAGAGGGCGTCCTTGAGGCGGTCACGCAGGTCGCGCATGCGCTCCATCTCAGCCGGCATGTCTTTTTCGGCTACCTCGCAGGCCTTGCCGAAGCCGACGATGCCGGGAACGTTGAGCGTGCCGGAGCGCATGCCGCGCTCGTGGCCGCCACCGTCGATGATGGCGGAAATCTGCACGCGCGGGTTGCGCCGGCGGACGTAGAGCCCGCCGATGCCCTTGGGGCCGTACATCTTGTGCGCGGAAAGCGAAGCCAGGTCAACGTTGTACTTCTGCACATCGAAGGGAACTTTGCCGACTGCTTGGGTGGCGTCGGTGTGGAACAGCACGCCGCGCTCGTGACAGAGCTTGCCGATGGCTTCGATGTCCTGCAACACGCCGATTTCGTTGTTGGCGTACATGATGGTGACGAGGATTGTCTTGTCGGTAAGGGCGGCGCGCAGCTCCTCGAGGTCGACCAGACCTTCCTTGGAGACGGGCAGGTAGGTGACGGTGTAGCCGTGCTTCTCCAGCCGCTTGCAGGTGTCGAGCACCGCCTTGTGCTCAATCACGCTGGTGATGATGTGGTTGCCCTTCTCGCGATACATCTCCGCCACGCCCTTGATGGCCAGGTTGTCGGACTCGGTGGCGCCGGAGGTAAAGATGACTTCCTTGGCGGTGGCGCCGATGAGGTGCGCGACCTGCTCACGCCCCTGCTCGGCGGCTTTCTCCGCGCCCCAGCCGAACGCGTGGTTGCGGCTGGCGGCGTTGCCGAATTCGTTGGTGAAGTAAGGCAGCATCGCCTCCAGCACCCGCGGGTCGACGGGCGTGGTGGCGTGATTGTCCATGTAAATCGGTAGCTTCAGTGCCATGTTCCTTTCGCTCCTCCGTGAACCTCGGAGTCTCCTCCGTGTACCGCTTCCCAACCGGTGCCTCAGCGTTAGGCGTTAATCTCGGCAATGCTGAGCGAGCCCAGCGCCCGCACGATGCGCTCGTTCACCTTGCGCAGCGGCTCTTTGACCGTGCACATCGGGGTCTGGGCGCACTCCCCGCGAACCGTCTGGCAGGCGGTGATCATCACCGGCCCGTCAATGGCGTTGATGACGTCGAGGGCGGTAATGAACTCGGGCGGCTTGGCCAGCTCGTAGCCGCCGTTCATCCCGTGCTGCGAGCGCAGCAGTCCGCGCTGCACCAGCCGCTGCAGCACCTTGGCCATCAGTCCCACCGGGATGCTGTAGGCCACCGCGATGTCGCGCGCGCTCTGGCTCCCTTCGCCGTAGTGCCGCGCCAGATGGTTGACCGCCATCAGCCCGTAGTCCGCCTTTTTCGAGAGCTTCAGCATGATATCGGACTATCCCAGTCCGATTTCAATTCTAGGCTGTCTTCCCACCGCCTGTCAAGTCCTAACCATCCCCTCCCCAACAGGTTACGAGAATGCGACCTAACTAGTCTCATATTCT
>JAXIPK010000232.1:0-2165 GCA_045402975.1 Acidobacteriota bacterium | reverse complement strand
GTGCTGCGCTACACCGAGGTGGCGGAGCCGAAGGTCGGCCACGGGGAAGTGCTGGTGCGGGTGCGGGCGTGTGCGCTCAACCACCTCGACCTCTGGGTGCGCAACGGCCTGCCCGGGGTGCAGATTCCCATGCCGCACATTCCCGGCAGCGACATCGCCGGCGAAGTCGCCAAAGTCGGCGAAGGCGTGACGCGCACCAAGGTCGGCCAGAAAGTGGTGCTGGCGCCGGGCGTCTCGTGCGGCGCCTGCGACGCCTGCCTCGGCGGACTCGACAACCAGTGCCGCCGCTACACGATATTCGGCTACATGGTCGACGGCGGCTGCGCCGAGTACGTGCGCGCGCCGGAGCGCAACGTGCTGCCGATGCCTTCGAAGCTGAGCTTTGAAGACGCCGCCGCCGTGCCGCTGGTGTTTCAGACCGCGTGGCACATGCTGATGACGCGCGCCGGGCTGCGCGCCGGCGAAGAGGTTCTGGTGCTGGGCGCGGGCAGCGGTGTGGGCAGCGCCGCGGTTCAGATTGCGAAGCTCGCCGGAGCGCGCGTCCTCGCCACGGCCGGCTCAGATGAAAAGTTGAAGCAGGCGCGCGAGTTGGGCGCCGATGAGACTATCAACCACTCCAAGCAGGACATCGCCGAGGAAGCGCGGCGGCTGACCGGGAAGCGCGGCGTGGACGTGGTGTTCGAGCACGTCGGCGCCGCCACCTGGGAGAAAAGCCTGGCGAGCCTGGCGCCGGCGGGGCGGCTGGTCACGTGCGGGGCCACCACCGGCCCGGAGGTCAAGATTGATATCCGGCGGCTGTTCGTCAATCAGTGGTCGCTGCTGGGCAGCTACATGGGGACGCGGACCGAGCTGGTGACGGTGCTGAAGCTGGTCGAGCAGGGGAAGCTCCGTCCGGTGGTGGACAAGATTTTTCCGCTGGCGGAAGCCGCCAGCGCCCATGAGCACCTCGAGCGCCGCGAGCAATTCGGCAAAGTGGTGCTGAGAGTCTGAGAGCCGAAGGGTCGAAGGTCAAAAAGTCGAAATGACTTGTGAGATAATGAGCGCATGAAGGGGAACGGCGAGCACGAGCTGGCGACCGAGCAGGGCCTCATCCTGACCACGCTCGACCAGGCCATCAACTGGGCGCGCAAGTCCTCCATCTGGCCGATGAGCTTCGGGCTGGCCTGCTGCGCCATCGAGATGATGTCAATGGGCGCGTCGCGCTTCGACATCGCGCGCTTCGGCGCCGAAGTGTTCCGCGCTTCGCCGCGCCAAGCCGACCTGATGATCGTCGCCGGGCGCGTTTCGCAGAAAATGGCACCCATCATCCGCCGCCTGTGGGAGCAGATGCCGGAGCCGAAGTGGGTGATTTCGATGGGCGCCTGCGCCACTTCGGGCGGCGTCTTCAACAACTACGCCCTGGTGCAAGGCGTGAACCAGATTATTCCCGTGGACGTCTACGTGCCGGGCTGCCCGCCGCGGCCCGAGTCGCTCATCTTCGCCATCATGCAACAGCAGAAGAAAAACCAGCAGGAGCGCGGCAGCTTCCTCCGCACCCTCAACCTCGCCAAGTAACTGCTCTTCATGAAAAACAAATCAGCCCACGGGCTGCTGCCCGTGGGCCGAAATGAGAAACCGAGAAACCGTTACTTCTTCGCCTTGCGGCGCGCGCGGCGCGGCTTGGCCGCCTTGCGCGGCACGACCTCGTCCGTTTCTTCCAGCACTACCAGCGAAGTGACGAACTTTTTGGTGCCGTGCTCGACGAAGTCGATGGTAGTGCGATCCTCGTCGGAAGTCACGATGGTACCGAGACCGTACTGGCCGTGCTTGACACTGATGCCTTCATCAAAGGTGGTTGCCACAAATCCTCCCTCAGGGAACAGAGCGCTATACACTCACTTAGATGCGGAGATGGCCTGGCCCGATGCTCTCAGGGTGTGGAAAAAAGCCGCAGCCCGATGATCCCCATCACGATGAGCGCGATGCTGGCCAGCCGAACAGCGTGGCGCGGCTCCCCAAAGAGTACCATACCCAGCAGCGCTGTGCCCACTGCGCCGATGCCGGTCCAGACCGCATAGGCCGTGCCGATGGGCAGCCGCTCGGCGGCCTGGGCCAGAAAGTAGAAGCTGGCGAAACCCATGATGAAGGTCGCCGCTGTTGGCCCCAAACGCGTCAGCCCGGCCGAA
>JAXIPK010000227.1:0-3362 GCA_045402975.1 Acidobacteriota bacterium | reverse complement strand
TGAGGACGAGAATCCTGCCGAGGCGGAGCAGCTCGCCGCCCAGGCGGTTTACGGCTTGCCGGAGCTGCAACGCGCCACGCTCCCCGAAGCCCAGATTGTGGCGAACCCCGGCTGCTATCCCACGTCCGTCATTCTGGCGCTCGCCCCGTTGGTGCGTGCCGGCCTGCTCGATGCCACCCGCGGCGTGGTCTGCGATTCCAAGTCGGGCGTCTCCGGCGCCGGCAAGAGCCCCACGCCGCAGACTCACTTCGTCGAAGTGGCGGACAACTTCCGCGCCTATTCCGTCTTCGGGCACCGGCACACCGGCGAAATCCTGGAGCAGCTCGAGCTCTCGCCGGCGCAACTGGTTTTCACCACCCATCTGCTGCCCATCCCGCGCGGCATCCTCTCCACTATTTATGTGCACCTGCAGCGGCCCTGCACTGCGGAAGAGGTCGAGCGCTGCTACCGCGACTTCTATGCTTCCAGCCCGTTCGTGCGCGTCTTCGCCCCGCCGCGCTTGCCGGAGATTCAGTTCTCGCAGCACACCAACTTCTGCGACCTCGGTTTTGCGCTGGCGCCCGACGGCCGGCGCCTGGTGCTTGTCTCCTGCCTCGACAATCTGGTCAAGGGCGCCGCCGGCCAGGCGGTGCAGAACATGAACCTGATGTACGGCTGGGACGAGAAGGACGGGCTGGCGTGAGACTCGTCCTCAAGCTCGGCGGCGCGGCGCTGGACGATGCCGCGCTGCTCGCTCGCTTTGCGCAGACCGTTGCCGGTCTGACGCGGCGTGGCCACGAGGTTGCGGTGGTACACGGCGGCGGCACGGCGTTAACCCGCACGCTCGAGCGCCTGGGCAAGAAGAGCGAGTTCGTCGATGGTCTGCGTGTGACTGACGCCGAGACCCGCGACGTCGCTCTGATGGTTCTCGCCGGCCACGTCAACAAGAAGCTGGTGGCGGCGCTGGCGCGTGCTGGCCAGCCCGCCGTCGGCTTGTGCGGCGGCGATGGCTTGAGTTTTCGTGCCCGCAAGCGCCGCTCCAACGGGCGCGACCTGGGTTTTGTCGGCGAAGTTTCCACGACGGATGCCCGCTGGCTCGCCGCCCTGTGGGCGGGAGGCGCGGTCCCGGTGCGGGCCAGCCTGGCGCTGGGGACCGACGGCGCGTACTACAACATCAACGCCGACCAGCTGGCGGCCGCCTGCGCGCTCGCCTGCCGCGCCGAAGCGCTGGTGTTTCTTACCGACGTGCCCGGCGTGTGGAACGCCGAGCGCGAAGTCATCCGGCGTCTTTCGGCCGGCGAGATTGCCACGCTGGCCGAAGGCGCCGTCATCCGCGGCGGCATGCTGCCCAAGCTCGAAGCCTGCCGCCAGGCGCTCGCCGGCGGTATTGGACGCGTGCAGATTGTGCCCGCCAAATCGGTGAAGACTTTGCTGAAGCTGGAAGGCCTGCGTCCACGCGTGGGCACCGAGGTA
Source organism: Acidobacteriota bacterium (assembly GCA_045402975.1). GTDB lineage: Bacteria > Acidobacteriota > Terriglobia > Acidiferrales > 2-02-FULL-67-57 > JACPRL01. The sequence continues at coordinate 1,910 of JAXIPK010000227.1, read as the reverse complement.
GTGGCGGCATGACGCTGGCTGCGGTGCGGCGCGCCGAAGCCGCGCTTCTCATCCCGACCTACGACCGCCTGCCGGTCTTGTTCCGCCGCGGCCGAGGTGTTCATCTCTACGACGAGAAGGGTCGCGGCTATCTCGACTTTCTCACCGGCATCGGCGTCAACGCGCTTGGCCACGGCCATCCGGCGATTCGCCGCGCGCTCGTGCAGCAGGGGCAGCGGCTCCTGCACGTCTCCAATCTTTTCTACCACGACTATCAAGCGGCCCTGGCCGCCAAGCTCACCCGCATCTCCGGCCTCGACCGCGTCTTCTTCACCAACAGCGGCACCGAAGCCATCGAAGGCGCCCTGAAGCTGGCTCGCGCCTACGCACGCCTCAACAATCCCAACGGGCACAAACCGCGCTGGCGGCTGCTGGCGCTCGACAATTCTTTTCACGGACGCACCTTCGGCGCCCTGGCTGCCACCGGTCAGGCGAAGTACCGCGCGCCCTTCATGCCGCTCATGCCCGGCGTGCGCTTCGTGCGCTTCAATGATGTGCGCGACCTCGAGAAGCAGTTCGACTCTTCCGTCTGCGCCGTGCTGCTCGAGCCCATCCAGGGCGAAGGAGGCATCCAGCCGCTCAGCTCTGCGTTTCTGAAGCGAGCGCGGGCTTTGACGCGCAAACACAACGCTCTGCTCATTGCCGACGAGATTCAGTGCGGGCTCGGACGCACCGGCCGCTGGTTCGCCTATCAGGCCTATGGGATTCAGCCCGATATCGCCACCGTGGCCAAGCCGCTGGCCGCGGGGCTGCCGCTGGGCGCCATTCTCGCCACCGAGCGCGTCGCGCGGGCCTTCCATCCCGGCATGCACGGAACCACCTTCGGCGGCGGGCCGCTGGCCTGTGCGGTGGCGCTGGCGTTTCTCGAGACCATCGAGCGCGAACGCCTGCTCGCCAACGTGCGCCGAATGGGGAGCTACTTCCGCTCGCGCCTGGAGGAATTGCAGCAACGCTACGACTTCATTCGCACCGTGCGCGGGCAGGGATTGATGCTGGCGATGGAGTTGACCTTCCCCGGCAAGGACGTCGTCAAGCAGGCGTTGGCGCGCGGCGTGATCATCAACTGCACCCACAACACCGTGCTGCGTTTCCTGCCGCCCTACATCATCGAGCCGCGGCACGTGGACAAGGTGATTTCCGTTCTCAACTCGATTCTCGCGCAAATGCACGCGGAGAAAAGGAGCGCCCCAACCCAGTGAGCACCGTCAAAGCAATCCGCAAGCTTGCCAAGCCCGACCTGCTGTCGATCGCGGACCTGACCCCCGGGGAAGTGGAAAGCCTTTTCGAGCTGACCAGCCTGGTCAAAGCGCGCCCGGCGGAGTTCGCCCGCGCGCTGACCGGCAAGCAGTTGGTGCTCATCTTCGAGAAGCCCTCTCTGCGCACCCGAGTAACCTTCGAAGTAGGCATCGGCGCGCTCGGCGGCCGCTCGCTCTTCATTGACCAGACTGCCGGGCGGCTGGGCGCGCGCGAATCGCTCCCCGACATCGCTCGCAACCTCGAGCGCTGGGTGGATGGCATCGTGCTCCGCACCTTTGCCCACGAAACCGTAGCCGCCATGGCCGCCCACGCTTCCGTGCCGGTCATCAACGGCCTGAGCGACCGCGAGCACCCTTGCCAGGCGCTGGCCGACTACTTCACGCTGCTGGAAAAGTTCCACGACTTGAAGCCGTTGAAGCTGGCCTTCGTCGGCGACGGCAACAACGTGGCCCACTCCCTGCTGCTCACCGCGGCGCGCCTCGGCAGCCGCATCGCGGTGGCCACACCGCCGGGTTACGAGCCGGCGGCCGACGTCGTGCAGTCGGCCGTCGAAACCGCGGCGCAAACCGGCGGGAGCATCCAGCTCACCTACGATCCGGAGGAAGCCGTGGCCG
>JAXIPK010000261.1:0-5801 GCA_045402975.1 Acidobacteriota bacterium | reverse complement strand
AGCGGTTTCGACGCCGCCTCTACGGTTCCTGTTTTCAGTCGCTTAGCGCGGGGTTGCAATTGTGGGGATTTCCGAGAGGACAAATTGTGCGTTCGCCTCCCCACTGCAATGCGCCAAAAAGCCCATTGAGCAAGCTACAGCCGTGCCGCACCCACCGCGCCCTTCGCTGCTTCTCCTTGAAAACTCCGAGGTTAGCGCCACGCGTTCCCGCGGCCCTGTCGGCGGGTGAATTGCTTGACAGATTGGCGAGGTGAGTAATGACTAGATCCAGCCAGCTTGACGCACTCCTTGAAGAAGAAACTGTAAAGCCCGGTATCGCCGCCACCACCGATGGTTCGGGGGCAGCCGTCTGGGTCGAGACCCACATCAGCCAGGGCGCCTGCGCCTATCCCATCACGCCCTCGACCCCGATGGGCGACGGCTTCCAGGCCGAGGTCGCCAAAGGCACGCGCAACTGCTGGGGCGAGCCGCTGCTTTTCCTCGAGCCCGAGTCGGAGCACAGCTCGGCCTCGGCCTGCGAAGGCTTTGCGCTGGCCGGTGGCCGCGTGACAAACTTCACCAGCGGCCAGGGCCTGGTGCTGATGAAGGAAGTCCTGCACGTCATCTCCGGCAAGCGCCTGCCGGTGGTTTTCCACGTCGGCGCGCGGGCGCTGACGTCGCACGCGCTCAACATCCACTGCGGGCATGACGACGTGATGGCGGTGGCCGACTGCGGATGGGGAATGCTCTTTGCCCGCAATGCTCAGGAAGTGGCCGACCTGGCGCTCATCGCGCGCCGCGCGGCGGAAGAATCCGAAACGCCCTTCTTCGCCGTCCAGGATGGTTTCCTCACCACCCACACCGTGGAGAGCTTGCTCCTGCCCGAGCCGGCGATGATGGCGGAGTTCATCGGCGAGCCGGCGGAAAAACTCAAGCGCCTCTTCGACCCGGCGCGGCCGCTGCTCAGCGGCCCGGTGCAGAACCAGGACAGCTACATGAAAGGCAAGGTAGCACAGCGTTACTTCTACGATCTCGTCCCCGAGGCGCTGGCCGCGGCTTTCGTCGAGTACGCGCGGCTCACCGGCCGCAGCTACGGTTTCCTTGATTCCTATCGGATGGAAGACGCCGAGTTCGCCCTGGTCGGCATGGGCTCGATGATGGAAACGGCATCGGCCACCGCCGACTGGCTGCGCGCCGAGCGCGGCCTGCGCGTCGGCGTGGTCCACGTCACGAGCTTCCGCCCCTTCCCCGGTCCGCAACTGGTGGCGCAACTGCGCCACTGCCGCGGCATCGCCATCCTGGAGCGGATGGATAACCCGCTGGCGCAGTCGAACCCGCTGGCCGCCGAGCTCAAGGCCGCCTTCGCCGAAGCCGCCACCGGCGCCCACGGCTATCCTTCGATTGAGACTCTTCCCAAGTTCTACTGCGGCATCGGCGGGCTGGGCGGACGCGACCTCCGCCCGGGCGATTTCGTCGCCATGGCGGAAGCACTGGCCACCGGCGCCCAGGGAACCTTCGTCGTCGGCATCCAGCACCCGCTGGCGCTGCCGCGCGGCGTCGACCCGGACGTGCGGCCTCCGCACGCCTCCTCGATGCGCGGCCACTCCATCGGCGGCTTCGGTTCCGTCACCACCAACAAAGTCATCGCCACCGTCGTGGCCGATCTCTTCGGCAAGCACGTGCAGGCCTTTTCTAAGTACGGCTCGGAGAAGCGCGGGCTGCCGACGGCGTACTACCTCACCGCCGCCGACAGTCACATCCGCCTCCACAGCGAGTTGGCGCACGTGGATTTGGTCGCGGTGCATGACTTGAACGCTTTCGAGCAGGGCGATCCTCTGGCAGGCGTGGCCCCGGGTGGCACGGTGTTCCTGAACACCGGCAAGCCTCCCGACCAGGTCTGGAAAGCGCTGCCGGCCGCAGTCCGGCAGCGGATCCACCAGCTAAGCCTTCGGCTCTATGCGGTGGACACATTGGCCATCGCGCGGGCTCTTGCCCCGACCGCCGAGCTCAGCTTGCGGATGCAAGGCATCGCCCTGCTCGGAGTTTTTCTGCGCATCACGCCCTTCCGCGCCGAGCGCGGCCTGAGTGAAGGCGAGCTGTTCGCCGCGGTGGAGAACTCGCTGGAGAAGTACTTCGGCAAGCGCGGCGCCGCGGTGGTGGAAGCGAACCTCCAGGCGGTGCGTCGCGGCTACCAGGAAGTCGTCGAGGTGCCGATTCCCGCCGAGCCGGTGGCGACGATGGCCGCGCCGGCCGCGCTGCCCGTCCTCAATGGTTCCCTCGCCCGCGAAGACGGCGATGGACGCCCGCTGCGCCCGGAAGTTTTCTGTCGCGTGATGGCCGCCTACGCCCGCGGCGCCGACAATGAGCTGGCCGCCGACCGCGACGTCGCCCGCAGCCTCCTCGCCCCCGAGAGCGGCGCCCTGCGTGACTTCAGCCATCTGGCGCCCGACATCCCGGAGTTCATCCCCAACCTGTGCGTCGGCTGCATGGAGTGCGTCAACCAATGTCCAGACAGCGCCATCCGCGCCAAGGTGCTGGAGCCGGCCACGCTCACCGCGGCGCTCGCGGCCGAATCCGACGAAACGCTGCGGCAGCGCCTGAGCGCGCAGTTCGTCCCCACGCAGAAGTACCACACCGTTTTCGAGAAGAAGGGCGCGATCGGAGGGCTCTTCGGCCTGGCCATCGACGCCACCAAGTGCAAAGGCTGCGGTGAGTGCGTGGAAGTCTGCGGCAGCCACCAGGCGCTGAAGATGATGCCGAAGAGCGAAGACTTCCTCACCTGGCAGGACGAGAGCATGACGTTTCTGCGCCGGCTGCCGGCTACGCCGGACCGCTTCCTGAGCGAGAAAGCGCTGGGCGACATGATGCTCAGCGAGAGCTCCTGGCTCTACGCCGGCGGCGCCGGCTCCTGCATGGGCTGCGGCGAAGCCACGGCGATTCGGATGATGCTGGCCGCCACCGGCTTTGTCTACGGGCATGAAAGCGTCGGCCTGGTGGCCTCCACCGGCTGCAACACCGTTTTCGGCTCGACCTATCCCTACAACCCCTACGCCGTGCCGTGGACGAACTCGCTGTTTGAAAACGCCGCCACCGTGGCCATGGGCATCCGCGGGCGCTGGGACCAGCTCGGCTGGCAGTCCAAGCGCCTGTGGGTTCTGGGCGGCGACGGCGCCATGTACGACATCGGCTTCCAGGCCCTCTCCCGCATGCTGGCTTCGGGGATGGATATCAAGGTCCTCGTCCTCGATACCCAGGTTTACTCCAACACCGGCGGGCAGGCTTCCAGCGCCACGTTCATGGCGCAGGAAGCCAAGATGGCCGCCTTCGGCCCCGGCAGCCCCGGCAAGGTGGAGCGGCGCAAAGAGCTGGGCCTGCTGGCCATGATGCACCCCAGCGTCTACGTCGCCCAGACCACCGCAGCGCACATCAACCACTTCTACCGCTGCGTGATGGAAGCCAACGCTTTCCCCGGCCCGGCGGTCATCGTTGTCTACAGCCCCTGTATGCCGGAGCACGGCATCGGCGACGACCAGGCGGCGCATCAGGCCAAACTGGCGGTGGAGACGCGCACCTTCCCGCTGTTTGTCCACGACCCGCGCAAGGGCGAGGCGCTGCGCGAGCGGCTCGACCTCAAAGGCAATCCGGCGCTCAAGGACGACTGGTACGTCAATCCCAAGACCAACGAGCCGATTGACTTCGTCACCTTTGCCCGCAGCGAGGGCCGCTTCCGGCATCACTTCCACAAGGGTGAGCCGTCGGCGGCGCTGCTGGCGGGGCGCGACGATCGCTTGAAGAACTGGCGGCTGCTGCAGCAGCTCGCCGGGTTGAAGTGAAACGTTTCGGCGGGAAGGAGGAGCTATGCAACTGGCAACCGTAGTGGATTCGATGGTCAAGGAGCACAGCGAGCTGCACGAGCGGCTGGGGGAATGGGAGACCATGCTCGGTCGGCTCACCGGCGGGACCTTCTTCCAATCGCGGGCGGCGCTGGAGCAGCTCTGGCGGCTGGTCCCGTACTTCGAAGAGGAACTGCCGCGACACTTCAGCCGCGAGGAGTCCGACCTCTACCCGCCGCTGAAGGAAGAACACCCCGGCGCAACTCCGGCCCTGAAGCGCTTCTCCCAGGAGCACACCGAGCTGCTGCGGCTGTGGAAGAACTACCGCGGCGAGCTGCTCTACTCCGACGCCATCGGGGAAACGCATCGGCTGCGCGAGCTAGGCTCGGAGCTCATCGGCGGGCTGCGGCAGCACATGCAGGACGAAGAGCTGGAGCTGGTCGGGCTGGCCCGGCAGAAGTAGGTTCTGAGAAAAAAGGAGGCAACGTGACCACCTTGACGACACGGCAGGGCGAGAAAGTTCGCGAAGACCACGACTGGCTGCAGGAGCGGTTGCGCTCGCTCGACAACTGTCTCGAGTCCATTCTCTACTTCGGAGAAGTGTGCGGCGACATGCGCGGCTTCGGCGGCCTCCGCCAGCGCTGCCGCGAGCTGGAGCAATTCCTCCTCGCGCACATCCCCGAGGAAGAAGTGGTGTTCGACCAGTTGCGGGCGGAAAAGAAAGAGGTGCGGGACCTGCTCGACACTCTGGTCAGCGAGCACCGCTCGCTGCTCAAGGAGCTTCAGAGCTGCTTGGCGACGCTGGAAGCGGTCGAGAACGGCGAGACCATCCCCGAGGACCTCTTCAAGCTGGAGGACCGCCTGGGCAAAGTCATCCAGGGCTTCCAGGCGCACATCCGCACCGAGAACCAGTTGGTGATGCCGCTGGTCTCCGCCGGCGAACCGACGTAAGGCTGGCGGGAGCGCGGCACGCCGGAACGGCGGCAGTCAAGCTGCCGCCCTACCCAAGCGCGACATTTGGCGGAGCCGTTGTAGGGCAGGAGCTTGCCTCCTGCCGGGCCGAAAACGGCAAACCACAAAGGTCAGGTCAGGCGGCGGAGGAGGTGGCCGACCCAGTAGGCGACCGCCGCGGCCACTGAGCCCACCAGCAGCATTTCAAGCCCGCTCACGAACCAGCGCGCCCGCGTCACCAGTGTGCGCAAGCTTCCCACCACAAACAGAGTCGCGGCCGTGGCCACGCAGGACGTCGCGAACATCCATTCCGGCCGGACGAAGATGAACGGCAGGAGGGGAACACTGCCGGCGAGAAGGAATGCTCCGAAGATGGCGGCGCCGTGCCCGATAGCGTGGAGGTGGCCCTCGCGCAAGGGCGTCCCGACGCTGTTTTGGTAGTCCTGCTCGGAGCGCATTCCCAGGTAGTTGCCCGCGCCCATGGCGAAGCCGTCGGCCAGCAGGTTGGCGAGGCCGAGGATGACCGCCACCGCGGGGCTAAGTTGCGCGCCGCTTACGCCGCTGACTACGGCAAAGGTGGTGACGATGCCGTCGTTGGCGCCGAAGACCAGGTCGCCGATGTGATGCGCCCACGACGGCCAGAACCCGAGGTAGCCCTCGCCTGTTTTCCTGTCCATTGGGTGTTCTCCTGTGAATCAGGACTTTTTCGGCGAATCCTCTTCATTCTCCGCCGGCGGATCGGCTGCGGCCATCGCCTCGGGGCGCGGCATACGTTCGAGAGTGCGGGCGAGCGGGGAACGGCCGGACCACCAGGTGGCGTCCATCGGGTAGACGTCGGGGTCGAAGATAACCCAGTAGAAGTGCCAGACCAGAATCGCCAGGCTGGCGAGAATCGCCTCATAGAAATGGATGGCGGTGGAGGCGTCCGAGACCCACTTGGGGAAAAACTCCAGCGTGAAGTTCTCAAACCACAGCAGCAGGCCGGTGACCCCCATCACCATCGTGCCCCAGAGGAAGGCCCAGTACTCGGACTTTTCG
>JAXIPK010000004.1:0-2873 GCA_045402975.1 Acidobacteriota bacterium | reverse complement strand
GACTCGTTCACGCAAGCCGGGCCGGCGGGGGCCATCGGCGTGCTCGCTCAGTCGGGCTCCATCAGCCAGCGGACGGCGCAGGAGCTGGAGAGCCGGGTGCGGAGCATCCAGCCCAATGTCGGCCGCGCCGACTCCTGGACGGTGGTTGCCGAGCTGGAGATTCCCAATAGCCTCCGCTACCGCAGCGCTCTCTTCCTCACCCACCATGAAAACGTGCCGATGGCCTGGCGGCTGCGCTTCTACCAGAAGACCAACGGCGTCTGGGTCATTTCCGACGTGGATTTCGAGTTCCGCTACGTCGAAGACTTCCTGCGCCTGCCCGAGATTGAGTTCATCGCCTATCGCGCCATGATCGAGCGGCTGTCCAAAGACGACGGGCCTCGGGACCGGGGCTCGCGCTGGCCTTAGTAGAACTGCCGGTCGGTGTCCACCAGCACCGTGACCGGCCCGGCGTTCACCAGCTCAACCTCCATCATCGCCTGAAACACGCCGGTCTCTACCCGCGCGCCCAACTTTTGCAGGGCGGCGACGAACTCCTCGTAGAGCGCCTTGGCCCGTTCGGCGGGTGCGGCCCGGGCGAAGCTGGGCCGGCGCCCCTTGCGACAGTCGCCATAGAGCGTGAACTGCGAAACCGCCAGTGCGGCGCCGCCGACCTCAGCGAGCGAGCGGTTCATCTTGCCCTCTGCGTCGTTGAACAGCCGCAGGCCGTAGACCTTCTCCGCCAGTTGCGCTGCTGCCGCCGCGTCATCGCTCTTGGCCACGCCCAGGAGCACAAGGAAGCCCGGCCCGATTTCGCCTGTCACCTGCCCGTCCACCTTCACGCGGGCTTCGGATACTCGTTGCACCACCGCTCGCATGCGCTCCTCCTTGCCGGGTTTCCCGCGCGACCAATTCTGGTGGCAAAGGGGCAGGGAGGCAAGCCGGGAAGGGCAGGGAAAGGCGGGGCAAAAAAACACTTGACAACGCCATTCTCATATATCAATATGTGAATGTATGCAACTGGCACTGGAGCAACCCAAGGACCTCTTCGCCGTGCTGGGCGAGCGCGTCCGCCTGCGCCTGGCCTGCTGCCTGCTGGCGGAAAAGAACGGCCTGGCGGTATGCGAAATGGTGGACGCGCTCAAAGAGCCGCAACCCAACCTGAGCCGCCACCTCAAGCTGATGAAGTCTGCTGGCCTGGTGGATGAGCAACGCGACGGTCGCTGGATTTACTACCGGCTGAAGGATGCCGACCACCCCTTCTTCGACAACCTTCGCTGCTGCCTGGAGACCGTCTGCTGCTGCTTCGACATCCAGGGCGACCTGAAGCGGTTGCGCGAGCGCCTGAAGCTGCGCCGCGGCGGCAAGTGTGTGGTCGGGATGCAAAAGAGCTCGAATCGGTAATTACTTCGCCGACCCGGAAGCGCGGCGGCTTGCCCGCCGTAGCCCGAAGGGCGTAGGCGGGGGAAAGGAGGCCACCATGGCACCGTGCTGCCCGGGACCTTGTTGCCCGGATGATGGTTGTTGCAAGTAAGCGCAACTCCGGCGAGGGCGGGGCGGCCGACCCACCCCGCGCCGGTCAGCGCGACTTGCCTTTTTCGTAGACGATCTTTCCGTCGAAGATGGTGTAGACGACCTGCGTTTCCAGCAGCTCGCGCGGCGGCGCCGTGAGGATGTCGCGGTCGAGCACGACCAGGTCCGCCAGCTTGCCTTCCTTGATTGACCCCTTGATGTTCTCCTCAAACGTTGCGTAGGCGTTGTTCAGCGTGTAGTAGCGGATGGCCTCTTCGATCGGGATGCGCTCCTCGGGGAACCACCCGCCCTCCGGCTGGCCGGTCAGCGTCTGCCGCGTGACCGCTGCGTAGATGCCCAGCAGCGGGTTGATGGGGTAGTACGACGCCTGCGTGCCCGGCCAGTCGGTGCCGAATGACATCACCGCGCCGGTGTCGTGCAGCCGCCGGAAGGCGTAGGCGTTGCGAGCGCGCCCGCCGATGCGTTCTTCCATCCAGCGCATATCGTCAATGCAGTGGTAGGGCTGAACCTCGGCAATCAACGCCAGCTTGCCGAAGCGCGCGAAATCATCCGGGTGAACCACCTGGGCGTGCACCACCCGGAAGCGCCGGTCGCGCGCCGGGTTCTCTTTGAACACCTGCTCGTAGGTGTCGAGCAGGATGCGGTTGGCCTTGTCGCCGATGGCGTGCACGGTGACGGTGAAACCAGCCTCATCGGCCCCTTTGATGAGCCGATAGAGGTTGCCTTGGGGAAACATCACGTCGCGCAGCTTGCCGGAGTTCTCCGGCGCATTTGCGTACGGCTCAAAGAATAGAGCGGTGGAATTGCCCATGATTCCGTCCACCCAGGCCTTGAGCCCTCCCAAGCGGAGATACTGGTCACCCCAACCACCTTTGGCTTGCGGTAGCCGGTAGGTGCGGATGTAGTCCCGGACCTTCTCCCACTCGCTCAGCCACATCCGCGCCCAGACGCGCACGGTCAGTTCCTTGTTCTTATCCAATTCCCGCCAGAGGTCCATTTGGTCGAAGTCGGCCACGTTGTCGTGGATGGTGGTAACGCCCCAGTGGCGCGCCTCCTCCAGAGCACGGCGAGCTTCTGCGAGGCGCTGCTCTTTGGACGGCGGCGGAACGACGCGTTGCACCAGCTTGGCCGCCTCGCCCCGCAGCAACCCGGTCGGCTCGCCGTTTGCATCGCGAACGATTTCGCCGCCTTCCGGGTCGGGTGTGTCGCGCGTGATGCCGGCGGCCTTGAGCGCCAGCGTGTTGGCGAGGAAGAGTTTCTGGTCGAAGCGACTAATCAGCGCCGGATGGTCGCCGGTGACGCCATCAATGAGCTTCTGGTCGGGCAGGGACTCTTCGGCTTCAGCGCCCGAAGCCGCTCCC
>JAXIPK010000053.1:0-8112 GCA_045402975.1 Acidobacteriota bacterium | reverse complement strand
CACGTGCGAGCCGCGGATGAAGGCGTTGACGTTGTTCTTGAAGTCGGCCACACCGTTGATGCGCACGCGAAAGTTGGAAGGCACAAAGGCGTCGTCGTTGCGGCGGAACTCGGCGCCGCAACGACGACGCCTTTGTGCCTTCCAATTTTCGCGTGCGCATCAACGGTGTGGCCGACTTCAAGAACAACGTCAACGCCTTCATCCGCGGCTCGCACGTGGACACGACGCTGTTCGACGCCTTCGTCGATGTGCGCCTGGCCGACTTCGGCCACAGCAACTTCGACCAGTTGTTCCTCCGCGGCGGTATCCAGGGATTCAAGTCCGACTTCCACGGGCTGGTGTTCAACGACGTCGGGCTGGGCGGGCGCCTGTTCGGCGAAGCCAAGAAGAACCGGCTGCGCTATGACATCGCCTACTTCAAGCTCTTCCAGAAGGACCCCATCTCCGGCTTCATTGATTTCACCCAGCCCAGCAGCCACCAGGTCGGCATCGCCCGGCTGGCCTGGGAAGATTTTCTGGTCACCGGCTGGAACAGCGAGTGGACGTTCCACTACAACCGCGACCACCGCAAACAGACGGACACCGACCTCGACACTTTCTATCTCGGCGCCTCATTCAACGGCCACGTCGGCCGCCTGATTCTCAACCCCGCCGTCCACTTCGTCACCGGCCATGCCGACGCGCTGGAAGCCGGCGTTCCCGTCCAGCACTCGGTCGCCGCCTGGACCGGCCTGCTCGACGTCCAGTATCCGCTCGACTTCATGACCTTCCGCGTCGGCTACATCTACGCCTCCGGCGACAGCGACCCCACCGACCGCCGCGACACCGGCTTCGACGCCATCAGCGACGGCACCGTCCTCTTCGGCGGGCCGCTCAGCTACTGGGTGGGTGAGAACATCCGCTTCGGCCGCGGGGACTTCACCCGCGCCAACAGTTTCTATCCCTCGTTCCGCGGCGCCAACGCGCCGGCCAACTACGTCAACCCCGGCCTGCAATTGATCAACCTGGGCTCAGACTTCAACCTTTCCCCGCGCGTGCAGTTCGCGGTCAACCTGAACTACATGCGCTTCAACGACGTCGGGCCCTACAACAACCGCATCGTCATCCTCGACCGCGACGCCGGCATTGAAGGCAACATCTTCATCCGTTGGAAGCCGTTCCTCCGCCAGATCAACGAGAACCTGGTGTTCGACAACGGCTTTTCCATCATGAATCCGCTGCCCGGCGTGCGCGGCGCCTTCCAGAGTTCTGGCTACGTCTACTCCACCTTCTCAGCGGTGCGGTTCATCTTCTAAGGACGACCGGGGGTCTTCAGGGAGCCTGATGGGCGAGTCCGGGCGCGGGTTACGAGTCGCAATCATTCTCCTGGCGGGTCTCGCCACCGTTGCCGCCTGGCTGCCCGGGCGCTCGGCTCAGGAGCCAGCTCCGCCCTCGACCTCGGCCTCCTGCATCAAGTGCCACCAGGGCATCGAATCCATGCACGTCAACTTCGAGATGGAGTGCGTGGACTGCCATGGCGGCGACGGCACCCAGGAAAGCAAGGAGCGCGCCCACATCCTGCCGCGCAACCCGCAGGTCTGGCGCTCTTCCGCCAACCCGCCCAACTCCTATGCCTGGCTCAACGAGGAGACGCCGGAGTTCATCCGCTTCATCAACCCCAGCGATCTCCGCATCGCTCACGTGACCTGCGGGCCCTGCCACGGCGAGCAGGTGCGCTCGGTGCGCAAGTCCATCATGGCCCACAACGCCATGGTGCCGAACGCCGTCTATTACAACAACGGCTCCATCGAAACCAAGATTCCCCGCTACGGCGAAGCCTTCGACGCGAATGGTCAGGCATCCGGCTTGGAGGCCAACCCGCACCCGACGCGCGAGGCTCAGGAACGCGGCGCGGTCTCCCGCCTGGCACCGCATCCCGAGTTTGAGATCACCAAGATCCGCGACCCGCTGCGTGTGGCCGAAGTCAACAATCCCGCGCTGGGCACACGCGGGCCCGGCACCGACGGCCGCATTGCCGCCGTCTTTCTTAATGTACAGAAGACGCGCTTGAACGATCCGACGCTCTGGCCGCTCGGCCCCAATAAAATCGGTGGTGACTACCGCACCAGCGGCTGCGCCGCCTGCCACGTCCCCTACGCCAATGCGCGGGATGAAACTTCAGGCCAGTACGCCGAGTTCGGGAACCGCGGCTATAGTCACAGCGGCGACAAATCCATCCCCAAGGATGAACCCGGCCATCCCATTCGTCACCAGTTCACTCGTTCTGTCCCTGCCATGCAGTGCATGACCTGCCATTACCATCAGGGAGATGGCGCCGTCGGAACCTTTTTCGGATTGATCTGGTGGGATCGGGAGACGGAAGCCGACAAGGTCAAGCAGCTCGACGCCGAGCCGGAGTACGGCCACGGCCAGCCCGACCTGGCGGAAAACAACAAGGACTTCAACCTGGTCCAGTTCGGCGACCACCACGCGCACGGCTGGAACTTCATGAAAGTCTACAAGCGCGACCTCAAGGGCCGCCTGCTCGACACTGACGACAAGCTCATCGCCGAAGCCGACCCCGACAAGTGGAAGAAGGCCGTCCACCTCAAAGACATCCACTTTGAAAAAGGGATGCACTGCATCGACTGCCACACCAAGCAGGACGTCCACGGCGACGGCAACATTTACATCCAGATGCGCGACCCCATTGAGATCCGCTGCATTGACTGCCACGGCACGGTGGGCCAGCGCGCCACGCTCCGCACCAGCGGCAACACCGGCGGGAACGACCTGCGTGAGGTGATGACGCCGTTCGGCACGCCGCAATTCGAGGAGCGCGAGGGCAAGATTATCCAGCACTCCAAGATGCGCGCCGACCTGGAGTGGGAGATCAAGCAGCTCGCCGACGCGGTCAACCCCGCCAGCGAGTACTACAACCCGCGCGCCGCCTACGCCAAGCTGGTGCGACCCGACGGCAGCATCGGCACGCCGGAGGCTGCGGCCAAGGACTCTGCGCACCGCTACGACAAGATGGAGTGCTTCACCTGCCATTCTTCATGGACGACCACTTGCTCGGGCTGCCACCTGCCGCTCGACCTCAACGTCAAGTCGCCCAACCTGCATTACGAGCCCGAGATGTCGCGCGGTTACGCGCCCTACTACCGCCAGGTCGTTCGCACCGACACCTTCTTCCTCGGCATCGCTTCCGTGCACCAGCAGAACAAGATCACACCTTTCCGTCCGGCCAGCGCTGCGATTGTCTCGGCCTACGACCGCAACCGCAACAACATCATCCACCAGCAGCCGCTGGTCTCCGCGCCCGGCTTCGCCAACGAGGCCATGACGCCACATCCGCCCCATACCGTGCGCGCCAAAGAAACCAAGAAGTGCACCGACTGCCACCTGAGCCAGGCCAACGACAACAACGCTCGCATCGCCTCGCTGCTGGGCTTCGGCGTCAACGCCTTCAACTTCGTCGGCCAGTATGCCTGGATTGCCGAGCAGAGCCGGGGCGTCACCGCCGTCAAGGTCACCGAAGGGCTCGAGCCGCAGCCGGTGATCGGCAGCAACTTCCACCGCGTGCTGCACCCGGCGAGCTACGACAAGTTCGTCAAGAGCGGGCGCAAGCTCGACACCGCCTACCGCCGGCGGGCTCCGCGGGTGAACGTGGTGGCGGCACGCGGGGAATACTTGCTGGCCGCGGAAGGCCGCGACGGCTTCAAGGTCTACGACATCGCCAACATCAACAACAAGGCTGCCGCCCAGCGCATCGTGCAGGCAGTGAACTCGCCGGTGGGCGAGCGCACGGAAATCGCCAGCCCCGACGCCACCTTTATCTATTTCCCCGTCTCGTTGCCCGTGCATTGGGGCCGCAAGATGCCGGAGGAAAACCTCGAGCAACCGCTGCACGCGCTGTTCCGCTACGCCTACGGCACCGACCGCCAGGACGGGCTCATCGTGATTGACGTCAACACTCTCACCGACGGCGACCCGGAGAACAACCGGCTGCGGCGCGACCGCGTCTTCAATCCCAATGGCGCGCTGCGCGGCGCGGTGATGGTGAAGACCTACGGGACCTACGCCTTCGTGGTTGCGGAAGAGACGGGCCTGAGCGTCGTCGACATCAACGTGCCCATTCAGCCGCGGCTCGTCTACCAGAGCCCGCCCGGCGAGCTCGACCATCCCAACGCCCTCGAGCTGCAGTTGCGCTACGCCTTCGTGCTCGACCGCGCCGGGCTCAAAGTCTTCGACATCACCAACCCCCAAAAGCCGCTGCTGGTCCCCAAAGCCACGGTACCCTTCGAGGACGCTCGTGGGCTCACCATCTTCCGCACCTACGCCCTGGTGGCGGCGGGCAAGCAGGGCCTTGCCATCCTCGACGTCACCAATCCCGAGAAGCCCGGCGCGCCGGAGTTTTTCACCGCCGAGGGCGCGTTGAACGACGCCAACGACGTCGGCGTCGGCGCCACCAACGTCAGTTTCTTCGCCTACGTCGCCGACGGCCGCAACGGGCTGCGCATCGTGCGCCTGGTCGAGCCGCCGGAAACGCCCGGGCACATGGGCTGGGCCCCCGCCATCGTTCCCAAGCTGATCGCCACCTATCCCACCGGAGGCGCGGCGGTGGCCGTGGGGCGCGGGCAGATCCGCGACCGCTACGTGGATGAGTCGGGCAATCAGATCGCCGTCTCCAACCGCATCGGCTCGCGGCCGTTCAATGCCGCCGAGATTCATCGGTTCCTGTACTCGCCCAATGGGCAACTGCTCCAGGTAACCAACGAAGTCCCGGCGGCGCTCCAGCGCCCGGCCACAGCGCAGCGGCAACGCTAGGCCCGAATTCTGCATCTCTCAAGTTGACAACAGGTGTATTCTGAAACCGCACTACAATCGATGGGAGGCAGGGGGATCCGAATGAAGCGCTTTCTTGTATGTGTGGGTGTGGTGGTTTTGATTGCGGGAGTCTGCGGCAGCGGGTTCGCCGCCGGCGACGCCAAGAACGGCAAGGTGGTCTACACGCGCGCCTGCCAGAAGTGCCACGGGCTCGACGGCTCCGGCATGGCGGCCATCGCCAAGGCCCTGAAGGTGGAGATGAAGGCGCTGGGCTCGGAAGAGGTTCAGAAACTGACCGACGAGCAGATGACCAAGATCATCAAGGAAGGCCAGGGCAAGATGCTCAAGATATCCGCCTTGACCGACAAAGACGTGGCCGACGTAATCGCCTACGTCCGCACCTTCAAGAAGTAGTCCTCCGGCCGCCGGCCTGCGGCGACACCCGCTGGCCGCGCCCGGTGTGTTTTTTCCGCCAGCGATCGGGAAAGGAGAATCCGCATGAGAAACCGTCTCATTCTCTTTTGTCTTGTGAGTGTCTCGTTGCTTCCTTTGGCGGCCTACGCCCAGGGGCCGCCCGCGTCCGCCGACGAAGGCAACCCCGCCAACGCCGCCCTGCGCCAGTTCTACAACGGCGCCAAGCGCAACCTCCTCCGCGGGGCGGAGAAGATGCCGGAGGAGAACTACTCCTTCCGGCCCACTCCCGAAGTCCGCAGCTTCGGCGAACTCCTGGCCCACATCGCGGAAGGGAACTACCTGTTCTGCTCCAGCCTCAAGGGTGAGGCCGTCCCGGTGGCTCGGGGAGAACTGGAGAAGAGCAAGACCACCAAGGCCGAGCTGGTGCCCGCGCTGCAGGCCTCGTTTGAGTACTGCGACCCGGTTCTGGCGTCGCTCGGCGACAGCCAGTTGGGGGACAAGATTCAGTTGTTCGGCCGCGAGCGAACCAAGTCCGTTCCGGCCACGCTGGCCGTGGTGCACGGGTGGGAGCACTACGGCAATATGGTGACCTACCTGCGAATGAAGGGCATCGTGCCGCCTTCCAGTGAGCAGGCGCCTCCGCCGCCTCCACCCGCCACGCAGGAGAAACCGCCCGCCTCGGCGCAGCCGCCCGCGCCGACGCAACCGCCCGCTGAAGCTGCTCCGGCCAAGAAGGAACCCGCGCCCGCCAAGCCCGCAGAAGCCAAGCCGCAGCCAGCCGCCGCTCCCAAGGGCGGCGACGCCGCCAACGGCAAAGCCGTCTACGCGCGGGCCTGCCAGAAGTGTCACGGCGCCGATGGCGCCGGTGTGCCCGCCATTGCCAAGGCTCTGAAGGTTGAGCTGAAGCCGCTGGGCTCCGCAGAGGCGCAGAAGACCTCCGATGCCGAAATGGCCAAGGCCATCAAAGAGGGTAAGGGCAAGATGGCCAAGGTCTCCGCCCTGACCGACAAAGACGTCGCCGACGTCATCGCTTACGTCCGCACCTTCAAGAAGTAGCCGCAAGCCTCACCAGCCATTCTCTGCGACACGGCCGCGAGCGGTCGTGTATGCTTTCCTGCCTCATGCTGGTTCTTTCCGACGAAGAGGTGCGAGCGCGGCTGGCTCCACGGGCGCTGATTGACGCGCTGGAGCGAGCCTTCGCGCGCGACCCGGCGGCTCGCGTGATGCCGACCCGCACGCAGTTGCCTCTCCCCTCCGGCGGCGTGCTGCTGCTGATGCCCTGCCACGACCGCGAGCTGACTGCGATGGGCGTGAAGCTGGTTTTCGTCCGCGAAGGGGCGAAGACTGACGGCGAGCGTGTCCAAGCCACTTACCTTTTGCTCGAGCCCGAGACCGGCGAACTCCGCGCGCTTCTCGACGCCCGCGCGCTCACCGAGCTGCGCACCGCCGCCACCTCGGCCGTAGCCACGCGCCGGCTGGCGCGCGAAGATGCGCGCACGCTAGGCATATTCGGAACGGGGCGGCAGGCGCGCGCCCACCTGGCGGTTCTTCCCGAGGTGCGGGATTTCCAGCGCGCGCTGGTGTGCGGCTCGAGCGCGGCGCGCAGCCGCGAGTTCGCCCACGAAGTCTCCGACAAGCTCAAGCTGAGCGTGGAAGCCGCGGATGCGCAGACGCTGGTGCGCGAGTCCGACGTCCTCTGCACCTGCACGACTTCGAGCCAGCCGCTCTTCGACGGCGGCTGGCTGCGGCCGGGCACTCACCTCAACCTGGTCGGCTCTTTCCGCCCCACCACCCGTGAGGTGGACGATGAAACTATCCGCCGCTCCTACATTGTGGTGGATACTTATGAGGGCGCGCTGGCCGAGGCTGGCGACCTACTGATTCCCTTGCGCCGCGGCGCAATCGACCGCTCTCACTTGGCCGCCGACCTGCACGAGCTGGTGAGCGGCAAGAAACCCGGACGCCTCTCGGCCGAGCAAATCACTCTGTTCAAGAGCGTCGGCTGCGCGCTCGAAGACCTGGTGGCGGCGCAGTTGGTTTGGCAGCAAACACAACAGGGATGAAACAATAGTGGCGAAGCGGCCCGACGTGATTGTGGTGGGCGCGGGCGTGCTGGGCTCGTGGACGGCGTTCTTCCTCCAGCAGCAGGGCGCCCGCACGCTGCTGCTCGACGCCTGGGAGCCCGGCCATCCGCGCGGCACCTCGAGCGACGAGTCGCGCGTCCTTCGCTGCGGGTACGGCACGCGCCGCCTCTACACCCACTGGGCCTGGGAGGCGCTGGCGTTGTGGAAACATTGGCAGCAGCTCTGGGGCGTGCCGTTGTTTCACCGTCTCGGCGTGCTCTGGATGCACGAGCAGGAAAACGAATACACCGCCGCTAGCGTCGCCGCTCTGCGGGAAGAGAAGATTCCCGTCGAGTCGTTGCCGATGGACGAGCTGGCGCGGCGGTTCCCGCAGATTTCTCCGCGGGGAATCAACGTCGCCTACTATGAGCCCGAAGCCGGCGCGCTTTCGGCGCGCCTGGCGGTGCAGACCGTGGTCGACCGCTTCGTCAACGCCGGCGGCCAGTTTCAGTTGGCGCGTGTCGAGCCTCCCAGCGGCAAAGGCGAGAGCCTGGGCGGGATTCGCTTGGCTGATGGCACGCAACTCTCGGCCTCGAGCGTCGTCTTCGCTTGCGGCCCGTGGCTGCCGCAGCTTTTTCCGCAAGCGGTGGGTGATCTGATCCGCGTCACCCGTCAGGAGGTTTTTTATTTCGGGGTGCCGGTCGGTGATTCCCGTTTCAACGCCGGCCAGTTTCCGGTGTGGCTCTCGGGCTCGTTCTACGGCGTCCCCGCCTTGGCGGGCCGCGGGGTCAAGATTTGTGAAGACGAAGTGGGGCCGCCGTTCGAT
>JAXIPK010000322.1:0-3908 GCA_045402975.1 Acidobacteriota bacterium | reverse complement strand
CCGGCCGTTACTACATGTGGCCGGAGGAGTA
This sequence comes from Acidobacteriota bacterium, assembly GCA_045402975.1. GTDB lineage: Bacteria > Acidobacteriota > Terriglobia > Acidiferrales > 2-02-FULL-67-57 > JACPRL01. The sequence continues at coordinate 3,877 of JAXIPK010000322.1, read as the reverse complement.
TGGCCTGCTGGCAAAGTATGTGGACTTGACGGAAGGGGACTACCTCGAAATCGGCTCCCTGTGCGGCATCATCGCCGCCAGTCTTGCCGAGAAGTACCCTAATCGCACGTTTGTGTGCGTGGACAACTTCTCTGAAGGGCAGGATACGATTGCGGGCGAGAAGCAGGTGTTCTTGCAGAACCTCGGCGAGCACAACCTGCGCAATGTGGTGTTGCTGGAGGGTGACTCGCTGGAGGTGGTTCCGAAACTCAATCGCACCTTCGACCTCGCGTTTGTCGACGGGAATCATTCCTATGAGTACGTGCTGAATGATGCTCTGAATTCCTATCGTTGGGTTAAGCCGGGCGGCTTTCTCGTTTTCCACGATTATGAGCAGGTAGATTCCACTACTCGCGCCGTGTCCGATTTCATGCAGCGAACCGGCGCGCGGATGGTTGAGGTTGTCTCCAGTCTTGCCGTTGTCTGCAAGTGCGCGCCAGATACGCCAGTGACCTCGGATCCGCTGGAGCAGGAAATCAGCTCCTTGCAACAACGGCTGGAAGCGGCTCATAAGGAGGTTAGCCAGTTCCAATCGCAACTGAATGCGTCACACGCTGAGACTTCCTCCCTGCAGGGAACATCAGCAAGCGTGCAGCAGGAGAACCGACAGCTGCGGGCATCCTTGCAGGCTCTGGAGACATCGGCGGGGTGGCGTTTGCTCAACCGCTGGCGCCGCTTGCGCGATCGCCTCGCCCCGGAAGGCACACGCCGCCGACGGTGGTATGATTCTGTGGTCAAACCGTTGCGCCGTTCCGGGTAATCGCACGCGGGAATGGTTCCCGGTTTCCTCGCCGAACAAGAAGCTGGCCTGAGTAGCCGCCTCCGTTGTATCCTCTGCCGGTCCGGGGAATGACCAACCACATCTGAAGTTGCCTTGAGGCTTGGCGCGATGCAGCGGCGAGTATTGTCCTTCGCTTTCGTTCTCTCCCTCGCCTGTTCTTTGGCTGCGGCGCCCGCTCAAGCCCAGCGGGGCGCCATCACCGTCCGCCAGAACCTGGCCGGGCTGGTGGACGAAGCAGCGGTCATCGTCCGCGGCTCGGTGGTTAGCGCCCATGCCGAGCCTCATCCGCAGCTCGAGAACCTCTACACGGTAGTCGTAACTCTCCGCGTGGAACGAACCCTGAAGGGGAAAGCCGGCGGGACGTTCACCTTCCGGCAGTTCATCTGGGACGTGCGCGACCGCTACGACGCTGCCGGCTACAAGAAAGGCCAGTACGTTCTGCTGCTCGTTACTCGGCCGAGCGAGTATGGACTTTCCAGTCCCGTAGGGTTGGAACAAGGTCGGTTCCGCCTCGTCGCCGTCGCCGGCGGCCAGTGGCTGGCGGTCAATGGGGCCGGGAACCAGAGCTTGTGGCGCGGCCTGAGGAGCGCGTTGACGGAACGCGGCATCGCCTTGCCTTCGCGGTTGGAGCAAATCGTGACCGAAGAGCCCGCTGCCCCGATTCCCTTGGACGATTTGGAAGAGATCATTGTTGCTCTGGCTTCTGGGAGATAGTTAAGCGCGCAACCTCCCGGCGGCTCTTGGCCTTGCTCCTCCTGAGTAGTTTGCTTCTTTCGAACTGGCTCTCCGAGCGCTCCGTCGAAGCGGGCGGGCCCCTCATCGTCGGCGCCGGGAGCGCCGGCTTCGGGGCCGATGGCATCCCCTACACCTGGGACCTGAGCGTCAACACCACCTTGGTGATGGGAGGGCAAATCCAGTATCGAACCGACGGCGGAAGCCTGGGCCTGCGGGACAACACCACCGCGAACAACAGCGTCATCGCCATGTTCGATAAGTGGGAAAACGTCTCGACTTCGAACGTGGCCTTCAATCGAGCTGGGGGATTGCAAAGTGTCCTTCCCAATTTCGCCGATGGCGACGTTAGCACACCGACGGAGTTCAATGCGGTCGAGGGCAGTTGCAGCAGCCTCCAGCAGAATCCAATAATCTACGATGCCAACGGCAGCCTTTTTCAGTCGTTGGGCTTCTCGGCCGGTGTGATTGGCTTTGCCGGAGCCTGCGCGATTACGATTTCTCCCACCACACCCGGCCGCATCGTCTCGGCCCACGCTGCTCTCAACGGTAAATTCATTGACGGCGTCGACGACCCTGTTGCGGGTAACTTCGAGCTGACTCCCAGCCAGTTCAACGGCGCGTTTATTCATGAGTTCGGCCACTTCTTCGGCCTCGACCACTCGCAGATCAACTTGAATTGCGACTTTACTCCCGCAAGCTGCCCCAACGGCTCCGACGACATCTTGGGCGTGCCCACCATGTATTCCTTCCTGCTGGACCAGGAGGAATCTCCCGGAGTCAGCTACGCCGAAACATTGTCGACCGACGATCTCGCCTGGGTATCGAAGCTCTACCCGGGTTCAGGGTTCGTTTCCAGTTTCGGGACGATTACCGGTACGATCCTCTTTTCCGACGGCAGCACGCCCGCCCAGGGCGTCAACGTGTTTGCGCGTCAAGTAGACAACCCGGCAACGCCCGAGAGTGAATCGCGCCGGATTGCCGTCTCGGTGGTTTCGGGCTTCTCTTTTACGGGCAACCCTGGGCAGACCGTCACCGAGAGCTACCTGCCTTGCTCACCTCCCGGGTCGACCGGGTGTCCGGCCAGCGGATTTGCAGGCAACAACAGCACGGGAAGCCGGTTCGGGTCACGAAACACCGCCCTGCAGGGGTTCTATGAGATCCCTGGTCTCCCGCCGGGGAACTATACCGTTGAGGTTGAGTCCCTCAACCCCGGCGCCCTTGGAGGATCAAGCATAGGCCCCCTGTCCCCGCCCATCCCCAATCCCGGCCCGAATGAGTTCTTCAATGCGGGTGACTCAGCAGCGGACTTGCCCGGCGACGTCACTCAGGTGGCGGTGGGCGCCGGCGGCACCTTTGCCAATGCCAACATCGTCCTGAACGGAACTCCGCCGGCGCTCGATGCTCTGGAGCCCAACGACAGCCAGGGCGGCGCCGCGGCCATCTTTAATGGGACGACCAGCGGCCTCTCGGTCAGTCCCTTCGGGAACCAGGACTTCTATTCGTTCAGCGCTATTGCCGGTTCAGTGGTTACCGTGGAAATCATCGCGCAGCGCTCACCAGTCCTTGGCCCGATGGATTCGGTCATAGAGATTGTGGACAGCAATGGGAGCCGCCCGCAAACCTGCAGCGATCCCGGGAACGACAACCCGCCTGCTCCCATCATTCCTGATCCCACCCCCGCGGTTTTTGATGACCCCTGCGTCGACGACGATCTCTTGCTGGGTTCTATCAACGACTCCAAGCTGGAATTCCTGCCCTCTTCCTCCGGCACTTTCTTTCTCCATGTGCTCGACTTCCGCGGCGATGGGCGCCCCGATCTCCAATATCGGATTAGCTTGAGTGGCTCGCCCAACCCGCTCCCGACCGTGGACTTGCTTTCGCCCTCCACTGCAACCGCAGGTGCGCCTGGATTTGTCCTTACGGTGAACGGCTCGGGTTTCACCAGCAATTCGGTAGTGCGGTGGAAGGGAATGGACCGCCCGACCAACTTCACTAGCACCACCGAGGTGGAGGCCCTGATTCCCGCGAGCGACATCGCGGGTGGGGACACAGCGCAGGTAACAGTTTTCAACCCTGCACCCGGCGGCGGGACTTCGAATGCCCTCCCGTTTACGGTCTTGAATCCCCTTCCCGTGGTCGGTGCACTTCTTCCCGACGCGATTCCAGCGACGAGCTCCTCGTTCACGCTTCGAGTTCGGGGCACCGGCTTCAACTCCAGCTCGGAGGTGCGATGGAACGGCTCGGACCGAACCACCAGTGTGGATGCCAACGGCGACCTGCTGGCCCTGATTCCAGCCAGTGACGTCGCGACGCTCGGTCTGG
>JAXIPK010000217.1:0-8956 GCA_045402975.1 Acidobacteriota bacterium | reverse complement strand
CTTGGCGCGCGCGGCACGCGCTGCCCCAGTACGACGGCGAAGCGCGCCTGGCGGGGCTCTCGAAGCCGGTGCGGGTGCGGCGCGACGAGCGCGCCGTCCCTCACATCTACGCCGAGAACCTGGAAGACCTGGCGTTCGCGCAGGGCTACGTGCACGCCCAGGAAAGGCTCTGGCAGATGGACCTGACACGGCGCGCCGCGCGCGGCCAGCTTTCGGAAGTCGTCGGCCCCGCCACACTGGAGATGGACAAGGAGAACCGCATTCTCGGCCTGGGCGCGGCCGCCGACCGCGCGGCCGAGCTGCTGGACGACGAGACTCGCCGCTACCTCGAAGCCTACGCCCGCGGCGTCAACGCCTACATCGACCAGCATCCCGGCTCACCGCTCACCGCCGGCCTGCCCATCGAGTTCGCGATGCTGCGCTATCGGCCCGAACCCTGGAAGCCCGCCGACACTTTGGCCATCGGCCTCAACATGTACAAGCTGCTCACCAACCTCTGGCGGCGCGAGCTGGCGCGAGCCAAGGTGAGCGCCAAAGTAGGGCCGGAGCTGGCCGCCGACCTCTACGTCGCGCGCTCCGATGCCGACCACCCTATCGCCGAGCCGGTCGCAGCGCCAAGGCGGCAGCGCCCGCCGCGGGTTTTTGTCGCCGACAACTGCCGACACACCCTTGAGCAATTGCTGAGAGCAAGCGCGTCTCCGGACCTCGATGCCATCGCCGCCAGCAATAATTGGGTGGTGAGCGGAGCGCGCACCGCCACGGGCGCGCCGCTGCTGGCCGACGACATGCATCTGCCGCACACGGTGCCGGCCATCTGGTTCATCAATCACTTGAAGTCGCCGGAGATGGATGTGGTCGGCTTCAGCCTGCCGGGTGTGCCGTGGGTGATTGTCGGCCACAACCAACGCATCGCCTGGGGCTTCACCAACCTGAACGGCGACGTGCAGGACTTGTTCCTCGAGCGCTTCGACCCGCAGAACCCGTCCCGCTACATGACGCCGACCGGGTGGCAGCCGGCCCGCAAGCGCACCGAGCGCATCGCAGTGCGCGGCAAGGACGACGTTGTCCTGGATGTGTTCGAGACCCGCCACGGCCCCATCGTGCACGACGACGGCCAGACCAAGATCGCTTTGCAGTGGACCGCCCTCGACCCCGCCAACCTCAGCTTTCCTTTTGCAACCATCAACCGGGCGCAGAACTGGGACGAGTTCACGCGCGCGTTGCGCAGCTACGGCGGTCCGGCGCAGAACATGGTCTACGCCGACGCCGACGGCAACATCGGCTACTACGCCGCCGGGCGGCTGCCCGTGCGGCGCAGCGGCCGCGGCGAAGTGCCGGTGCCGGGCGACAGCAGCGCCTTCGACTGGATCGGCGTGGTTCCGTTTGAAGCGATGCCGCACGCTTTTAATCCGCCTTCAGGCATCCTGGCCACGGCCAACAACCGCGTCGTGCCAGACAACTACCCCTACCAAATCACCGACCAGTGGATTGCCCCGGGGCGCATCCAGCGCATCTACGAGCGCTTGAGCGAGGAGCGGAAATTCACGTCGGAGGATTTCCTGAGCATCCAGGGCGACATTGTTTCCCCGCCCGACCGCTTCCTGGCGGCGCAAGTGGTGGCGGCCGGAGACAGCGTCGCTTCCCATCCGTCGCGACGCGCAGAAGCGCTGGCCGCCTTGCGCGGCTTTGATGGCGCCATGCGCGCCGACTCCGTCGCGCCGCTCATCACCGACAGCGCGCAGAACCGCTTTCTGGAAGAACTGCTGCGGCCGCATCTGGGCGATGAGTGGAAGGACTACCGGTGGTTCATGTCGTCGGTGTTCCTGGAAAACGTGCTGCGCGAGCGGCCGGCCCGCTGGCTGCCGAAGGAGTATTCAAGCTACGACGAGCTGTTGCTGGCCGTCCTCGACCACACGGTGGACAGTCTGTTGAAGGACAACCGCGCCACCAACCTTCAGCAACTGCGCTGGGGAGACAAGCGCCGCGTAGTTTTTTCCCATCCCGTGGGAGAGCAGATTCCGCTGCTGCGCCGCTGGTTTTCCGTGGGCGGCGACCCGCAGTCGGGCGGCCTGCACAGCCCCAAGCAAACGCACCGCGCTTCCGGCGTCTCGGAGCGAATGGTGGTGAACTTCGCCGACCTCGACGCCAGCCTGTTCAACATCACCTTGGGCGAGTCAGGCCATGTGGCCAGCCCGCACTACCGCGACCAGTATGAGGCGTGGCGGGAAATCCGCAGCTTCCCGATGCCGTTCAGCGATTCCGCGGTGGAGCGCGCCGCGCGGCACCGGCTCACTCTCACCTCGCGCTAGAGAGCTACCGTGTTTGCGCTCGCCTGGGGTACAATCGCGCGCGTCGGGATAAGGCAATGCCACCGCCCAGCTTCGAAACCTCGCTGCACCGTCTCGAGCAGATCGTGAAGAAGTTGGAGGGCGGCGACCTGCCGCTCGACGACGCCATGAAGCTGTTCGAGGAAGGCATCCAGCTCTCCCAGCAATGCCAGAAGCAGCTCGAGGAAGCCGAGAACAAGGTCGAGGTCCTGCTCAAGAAAGCCGACGGCAAGGTGGTGGCGCGCAAGTTCGAGCTGCCCGGCGACGAATCCGCCGCCGAAGAAAACTAGCCCACCCTTGCCCACTCGCACGCCGATGAACCTGGAAACCCGTCTCCAACGCCAGCGCGCCCGCATCGAGCGACGCCTGGCGCGGTTGCTGCCCTCCGCCTCGGCCTACCCGCAGTCCATCCACCGGGCGATGCGCTACTCGGTGCTCGGCGGCGGCAAGCGCATCCGGCCGATTCTTTGTCTCGAAGCTGCCGCCGCGGTCGGGCGGAACGCGCCCGGCTTGACGGACCTGGCCTGCGCGCTCGAGCTCATCCACACCTACTCGCTCATCCACGACGACCTGCCGGCGCTCGACAACGACGACTTGCGCCGCGGCCAGCCCACCTGCCACAAGAAGTTCGGCGAGGCTACCGCCATCCTGGCGGGCGACGCTTTGCTGACGCTGGCGTTCGAAGTCATCGCGCGCCTGCCGCGCGGCAGCCGCATCGTCGCCGAACTGGCCCGCGCCATCGGCACACAGGCGGGAATGATCGGCGGGCAGGTCGCTGATTTGGAAGCCGAGCGCAAGCGCGTCTCCTCGCAGCAACTCGCGTACATCCACCGCGCCAAGACCGGCGCGCTCATCCGCGCTTCGGTTCGGTGCGGCGCGCTCTATGTCGGCGCTCGCAGCGCCCAGCTCGTGCGCCTGAGCCGCTACGGTGAAAAAATCGGCCTAGCCTTTCAGATCGTGGACGACCTCCTCGACGTCCGCAGCACCGCCGCGCGGCTCGGCAAGCCCGCACGGCAGGATGCCGCGCGCCACAAGGCGACCTATCCGTCGCTGCACGGAGTGAAGAGGTCCGAGCAGCTTGCGGCTCGCTTGATTGAAGAGGCCTGCGCCGAGCTGCACCCCTTCGGCCGGCGCGCCGCTGTGCTCCAACGCATCGCCCGCTACCTCCTGCATCGCACAGCCTAGGTCGAGCCGTGGCGCGCATCCGTCTGGACAAGCTGGTTGTCGACCGCGGCCTGACGCCCACGCGCGAGAAAGCCCAGGCGCTGATCCTCGCCGGACAGATTCACGTGAACGGCCAGCCGGCCACCAAAGCCGGCGCCTCGGTGCCGGCCGGTGCGCGCGTCGAGCTTGTCGGCGAGCCGCCGCGCTACGTCAGCCGCGGCGGAGTCAAACTCGAAGGCGCTCTGCGCGATTTCGGTCTCGATGTGCGCGGCAGAGTTTGCCTGGACATCGGCGCATCCACCGGCGGCTTCACCGATTGCCTGCTCCAGCACGGCGCCGCGCGCGTCTACGCCGTGGACGTCGGCAAAGGCCAGCTCGACTGGAAGCTGCGCCAGAACAAGCGCGTCGTTGTGCGCGAAGGAATCAACGCCCGCTATCTCAAGCCCGAAGACATCGGCGAAGCTGTTGACCTTGTGACGATTGACGTTGCCTTCATCTCGGTCGAAAAGATTCTTCCCGCCGCCCTGCGTTGCGCGCGGCCCGGCGCCGACTTTCTCATCCTGGTCAAGCCGCAGTTCGAGTTGACCCAGCGGCAAGTAGGCAAAGGCGGCATCGTGCGTGACCCGGAGCTGCAACAGCAGGCGGTGGAGAAGATTCGCCGCGCCGCCGCGGCGCTCGACCTCGCCCCGCTCGCGGTGCGCGAGTCCTGTCTTCACGGCGCCGAAGGCAATCGCGAGTTTTTTCTCCACGACCGCTCGAAGGCTTCCGTGTAGAATTCAGCCGATGAAACTCCGCGCCGTCGGCGTCATCTCCAAACCCAAGAAGGAAGACATCTGCTCGGTCGCGCCGGGCCTGCTCGACTGGCTGAAGCAGCGCGGCATCGAGGCCGTTTACGACGAAGAGACAGCGCGCTGCCTCGACCTCAAGGCCGGCCTGCCGCGCGCGCAAATCCCCGCTCGCGTCGACCTGATTGTTGTGCTCGGCGGCGACGGCACCTTGCTCGCCACTGCCCGTCTGCTGGAGAATCGTCCCGTCCCCATCCTTGCCGTCAACCTCGGCAGCCTCGGCTTCCTCACTGAAATCACTCTGGACGAAATGTACGGCGCGCTGGAAGCGGTGCTGGCCGACCGGCATCGGATCGAAGTGCGGCAGCAGTTGGCGGGCGAAGTCGAGCGGCAAGGGCAGGTGGTGGCGCGCTACTGGGCGCTCAACGACATCGTGCTGCACAAAGCCTCGCTGGCGCGCATCCTCGACTTCGACGTGACGATTGACGGACGGTTCGTCTCCCGCATCCGCGCCGATGGCCTCATCGTCTCCACGCCCACCGGCTCGACCGCCTACTCGCTCTCCGCCGGCGGGCCCATCGTGCTGCCCAGCGTCGAGGCGATGGTGGTCACGCCCATCGCGCCGCACATGCTGACCAACCGCCCGCTCGTCATCCCCGGCAACTCGGTGGTGGAAGTGGTCGCCGCCAGTCCCGGCGAGCATGCCTACGTCACCGCCGATGGCCAGGAAGGCGAAGAGCTCGATTCCGGCTCGCGAGTGCGCTTGCGGGTTTCCGACCGCAAGGTGCAATTGGTGACGTCGCCCAACCGAGATTATTTCCAAGTCCTGCGCAGCAAGCTGCACTGGGGCGAGCGCTAGACGGAGCGCCGGCGCGACCATAGCCACGTGAGGGCGGCCAGCGCCACCGTCACCGTCAGAATAATCAACTCGGCGCGGCCCATCTGCGCCACCAGCACGAGCGAAAACCCGATGCCCAGAGCCGCCAGCAGTGTGCCCGCCGGCGCGCGGAAGGCCGTGGCTGCGGGATCGCGTCGACGAAACACCAGCAACGCCGCGCAGATGGCCGCGTAGGTCAGCAGCCGCGCCACGGCCGAGAGCATCGCGTTCCATTGGAAGGAACCGTAGAGCGCCAGGCCCCAGGACAGCGCGGCGAAGAGCCAGAGCGAAACGTACGGCGTGTGGTAGCGCGGATGCACGGCGGCAAACCAGGCGGGAAAGTCGCCGCGCTCGCCCAGCGCAAACGTCAGCCGCGGCGCGCTCAGTAGCGCGCCCGAGAAATAGCCGTAGACGGAAAGCATCGCCGCCAGCGCCATGAATGTTCCGCCGGGCGCGCCCAGAAACTCGCGCGCCGCGGCGGCCAGCGGCCGTTCGGTCTCGGTTCCCGCCGGCAGCGTGCCTTGCACCACAATATGAATGGAGAGATAGAAGACCGTAATCACTGCCAGACCCACCAGCAGCGCTCGCGGGAAATCTCGCTTCGGGTCGCGCGCTTCGCCGGCCGGCAGCAGCGACGCCTCAAACCCTCCGAAGGCAAACACCAGCAACAGGATGGCCTCGGTCCAGTTCTTCCAGCTTGCCGTGGTGGTCAGCGAGAAGGCATCGCCGCGAACGAAGAAAAGTCCTACGAGCACGAAGAACGCCAGCGGCAGCAGCTTGGCCAGCGCCAGCGCATCGCTGGCCCACGCTCCCTGCTTCACGCCGCGGTAGTTGATGTAGGTGAGCACGAGAATCAGCAGCGTCAGCACCAGCGCCCGCCCCAACGGCGTGCCGGCCGGCGCCCACAACTCCGCCAGGTAGAGCGCGAACAGGTTGGCGTTGGCGCCCGCCGACGTGACCCGCACCAGCCAGGCAATCCAGCCGATTTGCAGTCCGACGAAAGGACCGAACGCCTGGCGCGCATAAAGGTACGGCCCGCCCGCCTCGGTGAAGCGCGAGCTCACCTCCGCGAAGCAGACCACAATCACGGCGATGCCGCCGCCCGCCACCAGATAGGCCAGCGGGCTCGCCCCGTGCAGCAGGACGATGATCGCCGCCGGCAGCCCGAAGATGCCGCTGCCCAGAATCGAGTTGATGACCAGCGCCGTCAGGTCCCAGCGGCTGAGCGCGCGCACCAATCGCGGCTGCGTAGGTTCTGCCATGGCGGGCGCTAGAGTAGCGCAGTTGCCGGTTTCTGGTTACGGGTTACTAGTTGGACTTCGTGACTTTCAGCACGACGACGGTGCGGTCGTCGGTGTGGCGGCCGTTGCCGGCCAGATGCCGGTCGGTGGATTGCAGAATCGCCTCAGCGATCTCGCGCGCCGAGCGCCCGGAAAGCTCGCTCAGCAGGTCGCGCAGCCGCTCGGTGCCGTATTCTTCCTGCTTCTTGTTCATCGCTTCCTGAATCCCGTCCGAGCAAATCACCACGGTGTCGCCCACCTGCAGCGCCAGTTTTTTCTGCTCGTAGCCGATGTCCGGCAGCAGCCCCAGCGGAACGCCATCCACCAGCACCTGCTCGACCCGCCCGCCCCGCACCAGGTGCGGCCGCGGGAAGCCGGCGTTGCCGATGGTGAGAATCTTGCTCTGCGTATCGTAGACGCCGAAGGCCAGGGCCACGAAGCGGTTGTCCAGACGCGGCTGGCGCAGGTGCTCGTTCATGTGTCCCAGCATTTCCGCCGGCTGGCAGGGGTGCTCGACCACATGCGCGCGCAGCATCCCGATGGCCAGCGAGCCGTAGAGCGCCGCCGCGGTCGCTTTGCCGGAGACGTCGCCCACCGCAATCGCCAACTGGTTGCCGGGATAAAGCAAGAAATCGTAGAAGTCGCCGCCCAATTGCCGCGCCGGCGCGTAGGCATAGCCGAGATCGAGCCCCGGGAGCCGCGGCGGTGCGCTGGGCAGCAGACCTTTCTGGATTTCGCGCGCCGTGTCGAGGTCACGCTCCAGGCGCAACTCATCCTTGCGGACTTTCTCGTACAGGCGGGCGTTCTCCAGCGCCACGCTGATGTAGCTCGCCAGCGCCGCCAGCATCTGCTCGTGCTGCTCGGTGAAGGAGTTGTACTCGGTGCTCTCCAGATCGAGCACACCCAGCAGCCGGTCTTTGAACACCAGCGGGACCACTAGCTCCGATTTGACCTCGACGGAGTCGCCGCAACTCACATACCGCGGGTCGAGGTGAACGTTGGGCGCGCGAATCGGCAATCGCAACGCCGCCGACGTCCCGCACAACCCTACGCCCAGCGCCAGCGTGCCTTTGTTGTGGATGCGCTCGTCGTAGCGCGATGAGAAAACGTTCTCCAAAACCTGCTTGTCTTCGTTCCAGAGCATGACGTGGAAGCCCTGGTAGTTCACCAGCCGCTTCACCGCCTGGGCGATGCGCCGCAGCAACTCTTCGCGCTCCAGAATCGACGCCAGCTCGTGGCTCACTTCATAGAGCAGCGCCAGCGTCCGCGTCTGCTCCCGCAGGTTCTCGTAGAGCCGCGCGTTCTCAATGGCGTTGGCCAGGTGCCCGGCCAGATAGGTCAGGAAGCGCTGGTGCGTGGCGTCGAAGTAGTTCGGCTTGCGGCTGCCGATATCCAGCACACCGATGACGCGGTTCTTGACCTGCAGCGGGATGCACAGCTCGGAGACAATGCTTTCGCCGTAATTGATGTAGCGCGGGTCGGTGCGCACGTCCCCCACGCGCACCGCCTGGCCTGTCGCCGCCGCCGTTCCCACCAGTCCCTGACCCAGACCCAGCCGCCAGCGGGTAAAAGCTTCCTCCGGGTAACCCACTCCGAAGCCCAGCCGCAACTCCTGGCCCAGCGGGTCGAGTAGATGAATGCCGAAAGTGTCGAACCCGATGGCCTTCTGGACGCGGTCGGCCACGCGGCGCTGCAGTTCGTCCAGCTCGAGGGTCGAGTTCAACTCCTCGGCGATGTCCTGCAGACACACCATCACGTCGGTGCCGGAGGGAGACTCCACGCTCCCGCAGTCCAGCCCGTCGATCCCCGCAGGGTCGCCTTCCGGCTGGCGCAAATCATCTTTGAACGTTTCTTCCATGTAGTCCTTATTCTCGATTAGACGCGAGGAGTTCGTCAAAAGCTCCTTCTGCGGAACGCCTTCCTCGAGCCTCTACAGATGCAAATCCGAGTCCCATCGCTGCCTGCTACCCGCCTGATTTTCTCCCTTTTTTCCCTCCCAACGACGGCACCCATGAGGGAGGGGGTATCTCTTTCGGTGTACCGTAATCTATTGATACTAAATGCGTTGCAAGAAGTAACTAGTTCTCAATCCGTGCAGTCCCATATCTCGCAGTTGACTACCTTGCAGGCGAATAATAAGCGAATAAAATCACGGCGTCAAGGTCCATATTGGACTTTCCGACTAGCGGCGAGCCCAGAGAGGAGCCGCGCCGGCGTTGCGCTCGCGCTCTGGAGCTTCAGTGGACTGCGCAGGCATTCTTTTCGCGGCCTCCAGAGCCTTGTCCAGCCCGGCGACGAACTTCTGCATCTCATCGGGCAGTCCGATGGAAACGCGGACGTGCTCGGGCAAGCCGGCGAAGGGCCGCCCGACGGCAATACCCTGCTGCCGGAAAGCCTCAATGACGGGGCGCACGGGTTGGGCGACATGGACGCACACAAAGTTGGCGTGCGAGGGAATGCAGGAGTGGCCGCGCTTCTTCATCTCGTCGGCCAGCCAGGCGCGGGTCTGGTTGTTGAGTGTGC
>JAXIPK010000020.1:0-10439 GCA_045402975.1 Acidobacteriota bacterium | reverse complement strand
CGTCGCCATCAACCTGCTGCAGAACGAGCAGGGCAGAACCAACTACGAGTTCTCGACCTCTGCGCCGGCCCGCAATCCCGCCCGCGGCAACCCGTCCTCTTCCGACTTCGGCCTCAAGCCCATCGAAAAAATTTCCATCAGCGACGTCACCATCAACTCCAGCAGCGTCTCGCGGCGAAAAGTAATTCCTTCCTGGACGCTCACCGGCCTCGAGCTCGTCGTGCGCGGCCTCGACCCCGGCCAGCCCAATCCCCTCAAGACGATTGAAACCGAGCTCGACCTCTCCTCGGTCGAAGTCTCGAGCCCCAGCCTCAAAGAGCCTCTGAAATTCAAGGACGGTGAAATCAAAGTCGCCGCTGGCGCCGCTGACGGCAATTTCTCCGCCGCCCTCGGCAAGCTCCGCGCCGATGGCACCGTGAAGATCGCCAAGCTCGATAAGCCGGTGGCCGATTTCACCCTGGCAATGAACGAGCTCAACACCACCGAGCTCGCCGCCGTCCTGGGCGGCGCCGCGCAAGCCGGCCCCCGTGGCGGTCGCGGCGAGCTGCTCGCCCGCGGCACTATTGCCGTCGACAAGCTGGTCGCCCCGCCGCTGGCCGCCCGCAACGTCAGAGGCCAGGCGCGGATTTACGGCAACCGCATCGACATCGATCCCTTCTCGCTGGAGGTTTTCGGCGGGCGCACCCGCGGCAGCCTCGGCATCAACACCGCCGATCCTTCGATGCCCGCCAGCGTCGCGGCCCGCGTCGAAGGCGTGAACGTCAAGCAGGCCCTCGAAACGCTCAACCCCGGCGGCAAGAACACAGTCACCGGCACCTTCGAAGCCGACGCGCGCCTCGGCGTGCCGTTGGGAGCCCGCGACCCGCTCGCCGCCCTCGGTGGCCAGGGAACCTTCGCCATCCGCAACGGCACTGTTCCCGGCATGAACATCCGCAGCGCCGCCGCCGCTATGACTAGGCTCATTCAAGTCGACCTGCCGGAAGGCCCCATTCCGTTCAGCTATCTCGGCGGCGATTTCCGTATCGCCGACCGCCGTGTCCACAACCGCAAAGTGGATTTGCAAGGCCAGCTGGTCGACGCCTCCGCCTCCGGCAGCTTCGGCTTCGACCAGACCCTCGACTACAGAGGCCTCGGCAACATCAAGGGCCGCGGCACCTCCCAGACGCAGCAACAGACGACCAGTCCCGGGAAGATCCTCGGGGGCATTTTCGGCAGCGTGATGAAGCAGACCATCAACATCAGCGGCGCCCGCGTCCCGTTCTCCGTCCGCGGCACCTTCGCCGACCCCAGGTTCATGATCACCGGTCCTCCCGTCCCCATCCCCATCCGCTGACCACGCTCCGCCCGGTTGTCATCCCGAGCGAAGGCGCGAGGTCGTTAGACGTCGCGCCGCAGTCGAGGGACCTGCTTTTGCTTCTCGCCCTTCCGCCGGCTCCCATTCCGGTCCGCTAGGGTTGAGTCGCTGTTTGACTCCGTCTCCTGTGTGCACTATCCTGAACCTAGCAAGGTGCTCGCAATGCGCCGCATCTACTTCGACCACAACGCCACCACCCCTCTGGCGCCCGAAGCGCTCGAGGCCATGATGCCGTACCTCACCGAGGAGTACGGCAACGCCAGCTCCATCCACAGCGTCGGCCAGCGCGCCCGCGCCGGCGTCGAGCGCGCCCGCGCCCAGGTCGCCGCCCTCCTCGGCGCCCGCGACAAGGAAATCGTCTTCACCAGCGGCGGCACCGAAGCCGACAACATGGCCATCCGCGGCGTGGTCGGCGCCGCCGACCGCACCCGCAGGCACGTCATCACCAGCGCCATCGAGCATCACGCTGTGCTCAATACCTGCCAGGCGCTCGAAGCCGAAGGCGTCGCCGTTACCTATGTCCCCGTCAATCGCGCCGGCCTGGTGGACCCCGAGGATGTGCGCCGCGCCATCACCCCGGACACGGTGCTCATCACCGTCATGCACGCCAACAATGAGCTCGGCACCGTGCAGCCCATCGCCGAAATCGCCCGCATCGCCCGCGAGCACAAGATTCCGTTCCACACCGATGCCGTTCAGTCCGCCGGAAAGATTCCCGTCAACGTCGGCGAGCTTGGTATTGATCTGCTTTCGCTCTCCGCCCACAAGATTTACGGGCCCAAGGGCGTCGGCGCGCTCTGCATTCGCCGCAACACGCGCCTGAAGCCTCTCTTCTTCGGCGGCCACCACGAGCGCGACCGCCGCGCCGGAACCGAAAACGTCGCCGGCATCGTCGGCTTCGGCGCCGCCGCCGAGCGCGCCCGCTTGCACCTCGAAGAAGAAGGGAAGCGCTTGGCCGCTCTGCGCGACGAGCTCGATCGGCGCATCCTCTCGAGCATTCCTCACTGCGGCCTCAATGGCGACCCCGCCCATCGCACGCCCAATACCACCAACATTCACTTCGACTACATCGAAGGCGAGCCGCTGGTCATCGCCCTCGACCTCAAGGGCGTCGCCGTCTCCACCGGCGCTGCCTGCTCCTCCGGTGCCGTTGAGCCTTCGCACGTCCTCACCGCCATCGGGCTGCCGCCCGAGCGCGCCCGCGCCAGCCTCCGCTTCTCCCTCGGCCGCGCCAGCACCGCTGCCGACGTCGACTACCTCTGCGAAACCCTCCCCGCCGTCGTCGACCACCTCCGCTCCCTCTCTCCCCTCTACAAGAAGCCGATTGCTGCCTCGGTGCGATGACCTCGCGTCGCAGGAGAGCTGTTCAGCGCCCCGCTGGGGTGTTGCTGCTGCTCTGGTTGCTCTCCGGCATGGGTGCCGCCGCGCAGGAACCGCAGGAGATTCTTCGCGTCAAGGTTCGGCTCGTGACGTTGAACGTCCGTGTGGCCGACCCGGACGGCTCCGCCGTCACCAACCTTGACAAAGAGAGCTTCCGCTTGTGGGAGGACGACAAAGAGCAGACCATCGAGGCCTTTGAGCCGCTGTCCGCTCCTCTGCATGTCGCGGTCATCTTCGACACCAGCGCCAGCACCACCGAGCACTTGAAGCTCCTGCAAGGAGCGGCCAAGCGTTTCTTGCAGGAGTTCGGGCCGGCCGATGAGATCGCCCTCTACCAGGTCGGGCCCGAGGTCGACCGTTTGTCGGAGTTCACCCGCGACCGCAAGGCGTTGGAGCGCGCCATTGGCCGCTTGAGCAGCAGCCGGCGCTCCGGCACCCTTCTCTACGACGCCCTGGCGGAGGCCTTCAACGAATTTCCCCCGGAAGCTCGCCGCCGCGCGTTGGTTGTCTTCAGTGATGGAATGGACGAAGGGAGCAGGATTTCCTTCGAGAAAGTCGATCAATTGATCCTTCAGGGGGATGGCTCACTCTTCGCCGTCGGGCCTAGTGTGGGGCCTGCTCCCCCTGCGTCTGGCGGCGGGCGCTCCACGGCCGCGGCCGAATGGGTGGTCATTTTTGACCTCAGCAACGCCGGCGACGACACTCTGCAACGGATGAAGGAGGCGTACCTCGCTTTTCTCGGAGAGCTCGCCCCATCGGCTCAGTTGTGGGTTTATGATTACCGCACCTATTTGCGGTCTCTTCGCCCCAAGCGATTCGGTTCGGGGGGGCCGCTCCTTCGCGCGCTTACGCCGGAGGAAGCGCGTCTTCTGGTCAGCGAGCTTGGCAGCCCTCAACTTTCGCGCTTTGCCGGCCCGCCGCAAACGAAGCGATACGCGGAAAACATTTTGGTCTTGACCGATCAGGAGCGAACCGGGCTGACCATGCTGGGGCGCGATTTGTCCCTGGACAACGCCACCATTCTGTCGCCCGACGCGCTCACCCCAGACCGCGTCAAGCAGGCGCTGCACCTGATTGTCCACCAGCGGGATCAACTCCAGCAGCTCGTCTGGCAACAGCGTCGCCAGGCGGCGCAGAACGTGCAGCAGCTCGCGGATGAAACCGGTGGCGAGGCATGGTTTATTGATGACCTGCAAGCGCTGCCCGACACCTATGCCAAGGTCGCCGAGCAGATTCGCGCCAGCCATGTGCTGGGGTATTATTCCAGATCGGCCCCGGGCCGGCATCGCCTGCGTGTAGTGGCGCCCGGCCCGTCTGTGACGGTTCGCGCCCGCCAGATTGTCGTTACCGACTGACGCAAGCGGATTCTTCTCTGTTACTCTGTCGTCCTTGAACTGATGCCCGACCTCGACGCCATTGTTGCGCGCTTGAACCGAACCCGCGCCGACCTGTTGGCGGTGGCGGAGGCGATTCCCGCCGAGCGCTGGAAAAAACAACCGCCCCAGGGCGGTTGGTCCGCTGGAGAAGTCATCGCCCATCTCACCATGGTCGAGCAGGCCATCCTCGGCGGCGCCGAGCGCACGCTCCAGAAGGAGCCGACGCCGATTCCACTCTGGAAGCGGCTCCACCTCCCGCCGCTGGTTTCCGAGTGGCGCACCTTCAAGCGGCAGACACCCATTCCCCTCGACCCGGCGCTGGTGGAGGACAAGCAGGCGATGCTGGATCGCTTCCAGGTGCTGCGGGCGCGCACACTGGCTTTCATCCAGACCAACCGCCACTGCGACGTCAGCCGCTGGCGCTATCCCCACCCCTTCTTCGGCAGCCTCAACATCTACTCTTGGCTCAAGAACATCTACCACCACGAAATCCGCCACACCAAACAACTCCGCGAAATCGCCCGCTCGGTTTAGAATGTTGTTGTGAGCACCAACGGGCACAACTCAATCGTCATCGCCATGAGTGGCGGTGTGGACTCCTCCACCGCCGCCGCGCTGCTGGCCGAGCGCCAGCCTGGAGCGGTCATTGGCCTGACCATGCAGCTCTGGGACCAGCGCCGCCTGCACGGCGACCTGCCCGTCGTACACGCCGGCCGCTGCTGCTCGCTCGACGATGCCCACGACGCCCGCCGCGTCGCCGCCCATCTCGGCCTACCGTTCTACCTCGTCAACTTCGAAGCCCGCTTTGAAGCCGACGTGGTACGCCCCTTCGTCGAAAGCTATCTGGCCGGCGAGACCCCCATCCCTTGCACGCTGTGCAACAACTTCATCAAGTTCGAGCAGTTGTTGACCACCGCGCGCCAGATCGGCTCTGAGCGCCTCGCCACCGGCCACTACGCCCGCGTCTGCCACAACCCGGCGAGCGGTCGCTACGAGCTCCGCCGCGCTCGCGACGACTCCAAGGACCAGTCCTACTTCCTCTTCGGGCTCACGCAGGAGCAGCTCGCCGCCACCGAGTTCCCGCTGGGCGAGCTGACCAAGACTGAAGTCCGCGAGCTGGCCCGCGCACACAAGTTGCCCGTCGCCGAAAAGCCCGAGAGCCAGGAAATTTGCTTCGTCCCCAGTGGCAACTACATCACCTTCATCGAGAAGTATCTGTCGGAGAACGGAAAGTCCCTTGCCGACGGCAAGGGCGAGATTGTCTCCACCGACGGCCGCGTCCTCGGCGAGCACGACGGCCTGCACCAGTTCACCGTCGGCCAGCGTCGCGGGTTAGGCTTGGCCGCGGGGAAGCCGCTCTACGTCCTGGCGCTCGACCCCGAGCACAATCGTGTCATCGTCGGTGACGAAGCCGAGCTCTACCGTAGCGAAGTCCTGGCCCGCGAGCCCAATTGGATTTCCATCGCCGCCCCCGCTGAGCCCCTGCGCGCACTGGTCAAGGTCCGCCACAAGCACCGCCCGGCCCCGGCCACGCTCCATCCTCAGAACGCTCAGTTGCGCATCGTCTTCGAGGAGCCCCAGCGCGCCCTCACTCCCGGCCAGGCTGCCGTCTTCTACTCCGCCGACTCTGCCAATCCCGACCTCGTCCTCGGCGGCGCTTGGCTCGCCGCGCGTTGACTTCGCTCGAACGCCAGAGTACGCTGGGCTTGATTCGAAAGGAGAGTGCATCATGCGTCGTCTACTTTTACTCGTTCTGTTGACCGTCACTGTGGTTACCCTGGCGCTTGCAAAGAGCAAGGAAGAGGAGCGGCTGGACAACTCCGCCACTGTCCTCACTGAAATCCTCAACATCCCCGACGACATCCCCAAGGGCCTGCTCGACAAGGCCGAATGCGTCATCGTCTTCCCTTCGGTCAAGAAAGGCGGTTTCATTGTCGCCGTCCGCGTCGGCAAAGGCGCCGCTAGTTGCCGCACCGGCGAGAAGATGGATGGACCTTGGAGCGCTCCGGCCATGATGGAGCTCGGCGGCGGCTCAGTGGGACTCCAGGCCGGCGGCCAGGCCACCGACTTCGTGCTTCTCATCATGAACCCCAATGGCGCCAAGAAGCTGCTTTCCAGCAAGTTTACGCTGGGCGCCGATGCCTCCGTTTCCGCCGGCCCCAAGGGCCGTACCGCCGAGGCGGCCACCGACGCGCAGATGGGCGCTGAGATTCTCACCTACTCCCGCTCCAAGGGCGTCTTCGCCGGCGTCTCTCTCGAAGGCGCGCCGCTGAGCCAGGATGGCAACGCCAACGAGAAGATCTACGGCAAGCGCATCGAGGCCAAGGAGATTCTCCTCGGCGGCACCGTGGCGGTTCCGCCGGCCGGCAAGGCTTTGGTTGACCTGCTGCAGGAGCGCTCGCCCAAGAACCTGTCCGACAAATAGCAACCGGATGGCAACCAGCGGCGCGGGACACGATTCCAACTGAAAGGGTAAAGGAGGGATACGAATGCGACGTTTTGCCGTGAGTGTGCTGCTGCTTCTGCTGCTGGCTCCGCTGGCCCAGGCGCAGGATAAGGAAGCCGGGCGGCTGACTGCTGCCACCCAGGTGCTGGAAGAAATCCTCGGCATGCCGGAGAGCATCCCGCAGGACTTGCTGGACAAGGCTGAATGCGTGGGCGTGATCCCCTCGGTGATCAAGGGCGCGTTCATTGTCGGCGGCAGCTACGGGCGCGGCGCCTTCGTTTGCCGCTCGGGTGAAGATTTCAGCGGCCCCTGGGGCCCACCGGCAATGTACCGGCTGGAGGGGGGCAGTCTAGGCCTGCAGATTGGCGGGCAGGCGACGGACTTTGTCATCCTGGTGATGAACCCCGGCGGAGTGAAGTCGCTCCTCAAGAGCAAGACGCGACTGGGCGCAGATGCTTCGGTGGCCGGCGGTCCCAAGGGCCGAACCGCCGAAGCCGCCACTGACCTCTACATGCGCGCCGAGATGCTCACCTATTCGCGCTCCCGGGGCCTGTTCGCCGGGGTGTCGCTGGAAGGCTCAAGCCTGCGCCAGGACAAGGACTCGAACGAAGCCGTCTATGGACGCCCATTGAGCGCGAAGCGAATTCTGCGCGAGGGCAAGGTGCCGGTCCCAAAGGACGCGGAGGAGCTAGTGTCGTTCCTCAACCGGCACTCGCCCAAGAATCTATCGCAGTAGACGTTGCAGCGGTGCCAGGCGGCGATCGCGGCTGCGCCGCACAAACCTCTTCAAACGTCGAAGGTCCTCGGGCCGATCCACGTCGAACTCCACCGGTAGCAATTGAACCCGCAAGCCCCCGCGACGCAACTCCGCCCGCACTTGGCGACACGCGCGCGCTGTCCCCCAATCCACTCCACGAAGAAGTTGAGGGCTGCGGTCACGCGGCTTTCGCAGTCCAATCAGGTAGAAGCCGCCGTCGCGCGCCGGCCCCAGCGCTGCATCGGTGCGACGCAGCGCCGCCAGCGCTTCTAAAAGCCTTCGACGCGGCAGCGTCGGACTATCTGAGCCGATAACGACCACGCGGCCACAGCCTTCCGTCCACAGCCGACCGAAGGCCCGGCGCAGCCGCGCTCCCAAGTCTCCGCGCCCTTGAACTCCGATTAGCAGCCTGCGTGGAAGTTCCAGAACCCGCGCGGCGCGCCTGGCTTGCTCTGGCGTCGCCGAAGTGAGAAGAAGCCAGGTCACAACGGAAGAGGGAAGGGAAGTTGCCAGTCGCGCCGTGGATTGCAGGCACGCGATGTGCAAAGCGCGCGCGCCCTGCACTCCAAGGGTGGGGATGAGCCGCGTTTTGACGCGCCCGAACGGATGCCGGGCAAAGACTACCAACGCGGCCGATGGTTTCTTCAGATGAAAAGGTCTTCTTCGCTGCGCCCCGACGGACGCCGTTCCTTGCCGCGGCGGGCGTTGATGAACTCAATCGCCGCCTTCACGCCCTGGATGACGGCGGCGGCTTCCTTGACCGGGCCGATGACATTCTCGCGCACCGCCGTGCCGGCGTGCTCCAGGTTGTCGAGCGTCACGGTCAGCAGCTCATCCACGCGGATGATCTGCAGCCGCAGCCGGTCGGCCAGCTCGTCGCTGATGCGGTCGAACTTGTCCACTTGCTTGCGCGCCGTGTAGCTCATCGCGCTCAGGTCGTCGAAAATCACCCGGCTGTTCTCGCGCACCGTGATGGAGGTATCTTCGACGTTGCGCAGGATCGGCCCCAGCTGCTCGCGCAGCTGTTGCCGCGTGGCTTTGGTTTCTTCGTCGAGCTTGGCCAGGCGCATATACGCCAGCACCAGCGCCGTGGCCTGCGCCACCAGCGCCACAGTCGTCAGCCCGATGAAGATGGTGAGATAAACTTCCACCCGACCTCGCTACTTCCTACGCCGCTTTACATTTTGCGCTTTTCGTCGCGGTAGGCCTGCTTGCCGGCGTCGACGGCGGCCTCCAAACCCTCGCGCTGCCGCTCGACGAAGTCTTTTCCCTTTTCTACCAGCTCCTCGGTCCGCTCGCGCAACTCGCGGGCCTTGCGCTTGGTTGTGTCGCGCGTGTCCTCGTACCGCTCGCGCAGGTATTCGCGGGTTTCCTCTCCCGAGCGAGGCGCAAACAGCAGCGCCACGATGGCGCCCACGCCCAGTCCCGCCAGGAAGTACCCGAACTTCGCTCCTCCGTTTTCCGCCATAGCACACCTCCCCAGACACCGCCAGCTTAGCACTTTGATATTCATGTGACAACCACTACCTCGGTGGCCTGGACTCAAGAACCATTTCCTCTCGCACCGCAACACCGTCACACTTCTTGGGCTTGTACTCTCGTTCCTTGAGCATTTTTATGCGGACGTCGTCCATGATGGTCCCACTTGCTTGGACCACGGTGATGTTGCCCAACTTCCCGTCTGTGCCAATAACCGCGTAGACGGCGAAAGGAGCGTGTAAGAAAACCGGCCCCGTAGTGAAAATGTAGATTTCCCGCTGCTTCTGCGTTTCCTCCCGCATCTTGGCGGGTTCGGGGTTATCACAGGTTGTCCATATCTCGCTGTTGGCCGGGGGGACAAACAGAGACGGCTCCGGCACCACGCCAAGGGCTAACTCCTCGATGTCGAATTCAACAATTACTTCGTCGCCGTCCACCATTCGAATTCCCCGCGGGTATGCTCTTTTCCCCGCCGGTGCGTAGCCGGAATACTCATAGCGGTAGCCGTCAGCGGTTTCCTCCTTTACCAGTGTCCCCGAAGCACTATCGAAACAGAGCTCTCGGCTAGCCGTGTCAGGGTATTTAAGTTCGACGCATCGAACCTTTGCCCCATTCCAGGTTCGATCTCGCACCTTCTTGATGCTTTCTTCCGGCTTGACCCGAAAGCGCCGTTCAAAACGCAATGTAGTCATCAATTGCCAAGCGCGCAGGGGAATATAGTTCAAGCTACGCGCCTGCCAATACTTACCTTCTCCTCCTATGCGCAATTGGCGGAAGCCAAGGAAAGTGATTTCCTCACGCCATTGGTGGGGAGACATCCACAGCAGCTCGTACGTTCCGACAGTGGAGCCACGCTCTAGGCCTTTTAGCCACACGCGAGCTCGCAAGTGGAAAGGTCCATTGTCCGCCGAGCGAATGTCCACAAGCTCCGCGGCGCGGGCGAGAAGCGCAGCCCCCTCCTGCTGCGGGTTGGGCTTGTCAGCAGGAGTTGCGGCTGGGGCAAGTAGAACCGCAAGTGCAAGAGCAAGAGCAGGCAGCTTCCTCATCGCGATTCCTTGACGTGAAAGTATTCTGCCACACGGTTGGCCTGGGCACGAGGGATGGCTGTAGCGAGTTCGTCAGGGGTGAGCGTTCGGATGCGGTCGAGGCTGCCGAAGGCGCGCAGCAGCTTCTTCGCCGTCTTGGCGCCCACGCCGGGGATTTGCTCCAGCTCGGAGTGCAGGTCGCGCGCCGCGCGCCGCTGGCGGTGGAAGGTGACGGCGAAGCGGTGGGTTTCGTCGCGGACCTGCTGCACCAGATGCAGCACCGGCGAGTGGCGGTCGAGCACCACCGGCTCGCCCTCCTGCCCGTAGACGTAGATGATCTCTTCTTTCTTCGCAATCGCCGCCAGCGGCTGGTTGATGATTTCTAGCTCCTCCAACGCCTCCGCGGCGGCGTGCAACTGTCCCAGCCCGCCGTCAATCAGAATCAAGTCCGGCAGCGCCTTCTTTTCCTCCTGCAAGCGCCGGTAGCGGCGCCCCAGAGCTTCCTTCAGCGCCGCGAAGTCGTCGTTGGGACGCGCGGTGCGGATGATGAACTTGCGGTAGTCGGACTTCTTCATCCGCCCGTTCTCCCACACCACCATCGAGGCCACCGTCTCGGCGCCCT
>JAXIPK010000157.1:0-2592 GCA_045402975.1 Acidobacteriota bacterium | reverse complement strand
CCCGAGGCGATGGTCGCCCAGCTCCCCTCGGGCACGTCGGAGAGCAGCAGCGTTACTTTGCGGGCCTTCGGCGCCGCCTCGGCCAGCCGTCCGCCCTTCACCGCCGAAAGGTGCTTGCGAACCGCGTTCATCTCTTCAATCGTCGCGCCGCAGCGCACCAACACCCGGTTGAGCTCGGTCAAATCGGCGAGCGTCACCGACTTTTCGAGCGGCGACTCAACCATCGCCGACCCGCCGCCCGAAATCAGAAAGAACAGCAGCGTCTTTTCGTCGGTGTCTTTGCACAGTTGCAGGATCTTTCCCGCCGCCTCCTGGCTGCGCACGTCGGGATACGGGTGCGGCGCCTGCAGCGCCATAAAGCCGGTGAAGATTCTTTCCGGCGGCGTGTTCGAGGCCACCACGCCGCGCGTGGGCCGAAACTCATCCCCCAGCACCTCCACCAGCGCGTGGAACATCGGCCAGGCCGCCTTGCCGAAGCTCACAATCCAGACTTGCGTAAAGGCCGCCAGGTCGACCTCTTCCGCGCCGAGTTGGAGTCTATTTCCGCTGCGCTTCACCTTGCGCGCGAACGCCCGCGCCACATCCACTTCCTCCAGCGCCTCAAGGAAAATCTCCCTCGCCGTCTCTTTCAGCGTTCCCGTCATTGTTTCCACCTACGACCTTCCTCTTTAAGACCGGCGGCAGGCAAGCTGCCGCCCTACACAAGCTGCCATCATGTCGGGCGGAATCTACATCGGGCGGATGCGCTCCTCCGGCACCTCGAGTTCCTTCACGCCGCGAAAGTTGAACATCAGCTCCACCAAATACTTCGGCGGCTCCGTGGACGTCTGCTTGACGATTGTCCCCACCGCGTCGGTCACCGCGGCGTGGAACAAAACGTCGCCCACTTGAATGCCTGCCAGATTGCACCGCACTTTTTGCCCGGGTTGGAACGCCATCATCCCCTCCACGCTTGCGCGTTCACGAGGTTGGGCGGTCGGCGTCCTTCGAGCGCCGCCACCACATTCTCCGCCGCCATCACCGCCATGCGCGTGCGCGTTTCGACCGAAGCACTGGCGATGTGCGGCGCCAAGACAACATTCGTCATCGTCAACAATCTTGGATGCACCTGCGGCTCGTTCTCGAAAACATCCAGCGCCGCCCCGGCGATTTGTTTCTTCTCCAGCGCCTCGACCAGCGCCGCCTCGTCCACCACCGGCCCGCGCGCGGCGTTGATGAGGTACGCGGTCGGCTTCATCGCCGCCAACTCGCGCGCGCCGATGAAGTGCCGCGTCTCCGCCGTCAGCGGCAGGTGCAGCGTGACGAAGTCCGACTCGCGCAGCAGTTGCTCCTTCTCCGCCCACGCGACGCCCAGCTCGCGCTCTTCGCCCGCCGCCAGCCGCTGACGGCCATGATAGAGCACGCGCATCCCGAACCCGCGCGCCCGCTCCGCCACTTTGCGCCCGATGCGCCCGAGACCGAAGATGCCGAGCGTCTTGCCGTGCACATCGCCGCCGAGCAGCAACATCAGATCCCAGCCCTTCCACTTCCCCTCGCGGACGAGCCGGTCGCCCTCGACCACGCGCCGCGCCACCGCCATGAGAAGCGCCCAGGTGAAGTCGGCGGTCGAGTCGTCGAGCACGCCGGGCGTGTTGGTGACCGCGATGCCGCGCGCCGTCGCCGACGCCACATCAATATTGTCGAAGCCGACCGCCACGTTCGCCACCACGCGCAGCTTGGGCCCCGTGGCCAGCACTTCGGCGTCGACCTTCTGCGTGAGCTGGCAGATGAGTGCCGCGGCGTCGCGCAAGTTGCCCATCAATTCCGCCTTGCTCCACGGCTCCCCGCGGTTTGTTTCGAGTTCAACGCGGCCTTCGAGCAACCGCATCGCTTCGGTTGGAAGTTCTCGCGCCACCACGACCTTCGCCATCCACCACTCCTTGCCCGCTTACTGTCATCCCGCTTGTCCCGAGCCACGCCGAGGGAAACACGCCCCGACGAGTCGGGGCGGCGTGAGGGACCTGCTTTTCTCCGCGAGTCTAGCACACGCCATTCTCCCCATTTGCGCTACCATAGGCGCGAACGATGGACAAGAAACTCACTAAAGAGCTCCGCCAGCTCCTCGGCGACGACGGCGTCGTCTGGCGCCCCGAAGAGCTGCTGCTCTACGAATACGACGCCATGCCCGGCGGCAAGGCGGCGCGCGTTGCTCCCGACGCCGTCGTGCTTCCCCGCGGCGTCGAAGACGTGGTCCGCATCGTCCGCCTCGCCGCGCAGCACGGTGTCCCGATTGTCGGCCGCGGCGCCGGCACTGGCCTGGCCGGCGGCGCGCTCTCGACCCGCGGCGGCCTGCTCATCGTCTTCACGCGCATGAAGCGCATCCTCGAGGTCGACCTCCCCAACCTGCGCGCCGTGGTCGAGCCCGGCGTCGTCAACCTCGACCTCACCAAAGCCACTGAGCCCGGCGGCTGCTACTTCGCCCCCGACCCTTCCAGCCAGAAGGCCTGCACCATCGGCGGCAACGTTTCCACCAACGCCGGCGGCCCGCACACGCTGGCCTACGGCGTCACTTCGAAGCACATCCTCGGCCTCGAAGTCGTTCTCCCCACCGGC
>JAXIPK010000198.1:0-3173 GCA_045402975.1 Acidobacteriota bacterium | reverse complement strand
ACGGGGTCGAGGTTCTGATACTTCAGGCAAAGCTCGCGGACGAAGGGAAGCTTCTTGTCGATGAGGGCTGCGCCGAGGTGGCGGATGTCGAGGTGGACGAAGTCGCCGTAGGGGCCTTTGAAGGTGCGCCCTTTCTCCTGCTCTTGGACGAAGGCTTGCGAGAGACGGTCGCGAGGGCCGAGCTCCATGGAGCGCAGGACGGGCTTGGGCTCGGGCTTGCCGAGGTCGTAGTCCTGCAGATAGCGGTAGCCGTCTTTGTTGAGCATCCAGCCGCCTTCGGAGCGCGCGGCTTCAGTGATGAGAATGCCGGTGAAGGGCAGGCCGGTGGGGTGGTACTGGACGAACTCCATGTCCTTGAGCGGAGCGCCGGCGCGGTAAGCGAGCGCCATGCCGTCGCCGGTTTTGATGGCGCCGTTGGTGGTGAAGGGAAAAACGCGGCCGCAGCCGCCGGTGGCGAGGATGACGGCTTTGGCGAGCAGAGCCAGGATGCGTCCGGTGGAGATTTCAATGGCGACCAGGCCCTGGCAGCGGCCGCCTTCGACCAGCAGGCGAGTGACGAAGCATTCATCGAAGCGGCGGATGCCGTCGTACTTGAGCGTGGTTTGAAAAAGCGCGTGGAGAAGATGGAAGCCGGTCTTGTCGGCAGCGAACCAGGTGCGGTGGGCCTTCATGCCGCCAAAGGGACGGACGGCGATGGAGCCGTCGGGGTCGCGCGACCAGGGGCAGCCCCAGTGCTCGAGGCGGAGCATTTCTTCAGGGGCTTCTTTGACGAAAGCTTCGACGGCGTCCTGGTCGGAGAGCCAGTCGCCACCGGAGATGGTGTCGTAGGCGTGGGCGTCGAGCGAGTCGTCGGGCTTGATGACGGCCGCGGCGCCGCCTTCGGCGCTGACGGTGTGGCTGCGCATGGGATAGACCTTGGAGACCAGCGCGACGGAGAGCTCGGGATGAGTTTCGGCGACGGCAATAGCGGCGCGGAGGCCAGCGCCGCCGCCGCCGACGATGAGAACGTCTGTGCTGAAGACTTCCATTTGGTACTACTCGGGTTTCGCGGCGGAGACTATCGAAAGGGAGCAGGAAAGTCAAAAAAAGACAGGCGCACCGCAGAGAGCGCAGAGAGCGCTGAGGAAGGCCGCAGAGGCGAGCGGGATTTCAGATTTGAAATCTCAGATTTGAGACTACCTGTACTTCAGGACAGTTGACAGGGGTGGTGGGTGGGGCGAGGCTAGGTTGAATAGGGGGGTGTCTCCAAAAGCCCATGCTGCGAAGTCCCACGAGCGAAGAGCGCCCAGAGGAGACGCGTGGGGGCAGGCGGTGGCTGCCGCTGTGGGTCGGATTGGTGTCGTCGCTCGTCAGCGTGCTTTTGTGGCAGGGACTGAGAGCCAACGAGCAAGCGCAGATCGAGCGGACCACGCGCCAGGCAGCCCAGAACCTCGCAGCAACGGTGGAGGAGCGCGCCGAAGTGCGCTTCGCGCGCATGGTGCGGATGGCGAAGCGCTGGGAAGGATGGGAAGGGCTGGAGCCGATCCCGCAGAAGCAGTGGGAGTTTGATGCGGCGCTGACGCTGGAGCCAACGAGCCTGCGGGCGCTGGAGCTGGTGGAGCCGAGCGGAAGGGTTCGCTGGGTGGCGCCCAAGGAAAACGGCGCCGGCGATGAAGGGCGCGAGCTCGGCCTGGACGACGCGCACCGCGCGGCGCTCGAAGCTGCGGCCAGCCAGCGCGCGCCGGTGGCCGGGCCGGTCTACGAGCTGGCCGGCGGGACGCGCGGGTTCCGGCTGTTCATTCCATCGTTCCGCAACCAGAAGCTGGAGAACTATCTGGCGGGCGTGGTGTCGCTGCCGGGATTGATGGAGTCGGTCCTGGAGAGCGAGAGCGAGAATTATCACGTGGGTGTGTACGCGGGCGACGCGCTGGTCTACACGCGGCCGAAGGAAGTCGAAGGCCGGCGCCGCGAGTGGGCGCAACGGGCGGAGGTGAACCTGCACGGGCTGCCGCTTCAGATCGAAGTGTGGCCGAGCCCGGCGACGCTGGCGCAGGCGCGGTCGCCGTTGCCGCTGGTGACGCTGGGCGCGGGCGTGGTGCTCTCGTGGCTCCTGGCGCTGGCGGCGTGGCTGGCGCAGCACGCTCAGGCGCGGGCGCAGGCGCTGGGTGAGGAAATCGAGGTGCGGCAGAAGACGGAGGAGGCGCTGCGGCGCAGCGAGGCCGGGCTGGAAGAATCTCAGCGCGTGGCGCACCTGGGGAGCTGGGAGTGGGACCCGGCCAAGGGGCAGCTCGATTGGTCGGAGCAGACGTATCGCATTTTCGGGTTGCCGAAGACCACGCGCCCGGGCCACGAGAAGGCGCTGGAGCTGGTGCACCCCGACGACCGCGAGGCCACGCGCCGCTCGGTGGAAGCGGCGCTGAAGCACGGCGGGCGGATGGTGATCGAGACGCGCCTGGTGCTGCTGGATGGAGCGACGCGCGTGGTGCGAGTCGAGGGCGAAGTGCACCGCAACGCGGCGCGGCGGATCGTGCGCGTCGTGGGCACGGTGCAGGACATCACCGAGCAGGCGAAGCTCGAGGAGCAGTTCCGCCAGGTGCAGAAGATGGAAGCGGTAGGGCGGCTGGCGGGCGGGATTGCGCACGACTTCAACAACCTCCTGATGCTGATCAAAGGCTACAGCGAGCTGCTGGCCGAGCGCGGGCGCGCCGATGAGAATGTGCGGCGGTACGCCATGGAGATCGACACTGCGGCCGACCGGGCGACCTCGCTGACGCGGCAGCTGCTGGCCTTCGGACGCCGCCAGGTGCTGGAGCCGCGCGTGCTCGACCTCAACGAAGTCGTCCGCGACGTCCAGAAAATGCTGGTGCGGCTGATCAGCGAAAACATCGAGCTGGTCACGCGGCTCGAGCCGGCGCTGGGGCACGTGCGCGTCGACCCGGGGCAGCTCGAGCAGGTGCTGCTGAACCTGGCGGTGAACGCGCGCGACGCCATGCCGCGCGGGGGCCGGTTGACGGTCGAGACCGCGAACGTCAAGCTCGACGACGGCTACGCCCGCCAGCACAACGGCGTCACGCCCGGCCCGTTCGTCATGCTGGCCATCAGCGACACCGGAATCGGGATGAGCGAAGAAGTGCGGGCGCACATCTTCGAGCCGTTCTACACCCCAAAAGAAAAAGGCAAGGGGACGGGGCTGG
>JAXIPK010000224.1:0-3156 GCA_045402975.1 Acidobacteriota bacterium | reverse complement strand
GTCCATGAAATCGGATTGCGCCAGCCCGCGAAAATCGTAGGTGCGCTGGACGCTGCCGAAAAGGTTGGCGTAGGTGGGCGCGGTTTCGATGATGACCGGGCAGGCTTCGTCATCATCGTGCGACAGCACCACGTTGACACGATAGAGACGATAGGGATCGGCGGGCATGGGGCGGCCGGCCTTGACGGCTTCCGCCTCTTCGGCCTCGGACAGGCCTTTGAAGGGCGCCAGGTTGTCGAGGATGCTGGCGCGGACGGCTTCGAGGTGGTCGCTCACTTCCTTGTACTTGTCTTGGAGGTCTTCGATGACGCTGTCGACCAGCACCGAGGCGGTTTCTTTCTCCAGCAGCTCGAGCTCGAGGTTCATGGCGCGCTGGAGCTCGAGAGTCTTGCGGTAGATGGTGATGAACTGTTTCTGGAGCTGCTCCTGGCGGCCGCTGAGCTGTCGCGCCTGCGCTTCGTCCACCTTGCCGCCGGCCACCAGTTCGTCCAGGCGTTCCACCGGGACCGGCTGGCCCTCGACCACCGGGACCACGCTGGTGCCCACGCCGCCAATCTCCGCCAGCGCGAAGCGTTCCTTCTTCAACTTCTCGGAGAAGGTGTCGAGCATCTCCTTTTCCTGCGAGCCATAGCGCTCGAGGATGCGGCTGCGGGCGCGCTGGTACTGCTCACCTTCGAGGACTTGCGGCAGGCGGGTGATGAGGAAATCAATGGCGCGGTCCACGTCCTTGCGGAAGCGGGCGGCCTGGCCGCGCGGCAGGTCGAGCAGGCGCGGCTGCTCGGGGCGCTGGAAGTTATGGACGTAGCAGCGATCGGGCGCGGGCGGGCAGTGGGGCGTGATGCCCTTCAGCACTTCCTGCACGGTGCTGAAGCGGCCGGTGCCGCTCAACCCACAGACGAAGATGTTGTAGCCGGGGCCGTAGAGCTCGATGCCGAGACGAAGCGCCTTGATGGCGCGGTCCTGGCCGACGATTCCTTCCAGCGGCTGGAGGTCGGCGGTGGTCTCGAAACCGAAGCTGGCCGGGTCGCAGCGCCAGCGCAACTGTTCGGGCAGCACCTCGCGAAAGGCGCGTTCCGGTTTTTTCAGCTCGTCGGCCATTCTCTCCTCTCAACCCGAAGCGGCGGCCAGGCGCTGCTTGGCCTGCTGGGCGGCGTAGACCTCAACGGCCGCGTCGGCCAGCGCCACCAGAATCGGCCCCAAGATTAACCCGAGAAAACCGAAAGCAGCCACCCCGCCGAGCAGGCTGACGAAAACCAGCAGGCCGTTCATCTGCGAGCGCCCGCTCACGAGGATGGGCCGGAGCACGTTGTCCACGCTGCTGATGACCACAACGCCGATGAAGCCCAGGAGGATGGCCTTGGCGTATTCCTCCGTGGCGACAAAGTAGACAATGGCCGGCACATAGACGACCCAGGGGCCGACGATAGGCAGGAAGGCGAAGAAGGTCATCGCCAGGCCCCAGACCAGCGGCGCTTTGATGCCCAGCGCCCAGAAGGTCAGGCCGCCCAACACTCCT
The DNA here is from genome assembly GCA_045402975.1 of Acidobacteriota bacterium. GTDB lineage: Bacteria > Acidobacteriota > Terriglobia > Acidiferrales > 2-02-FULL-67-57 > JACPRL01. The sequence goes on along the minus strand of JAXIPK010000224.1, from coordinate 1,640 downwards.
TGGACCACGGCCACCAGGAGGCCGCTGATGACGCTGGCGTAGAGCATGTTGTGGGCGATGTAAAAAAGCCCTTCGCGGTAGGAATCGTCGAACGGCAAGGCCAGCCGCACGCGCTCCACCAGAGCGCTGCCGTCGCGAAATAAGTAGAAGGCCGCAAACAACATGACCACGAGATCAAAGAAAAAGACGAGGATGTTGCGCGCCAGCGCACCGGTCTGGGCGGCAAGGAAGCCGGCCGTGGCCTCCACGCCGCGCTTCACCCACTCGCGCACCTGCTCTTCGCTGACGTTGTGCTCCGCCAGCCACCGCAGCACCCGCTCGAAGGGAATCCACGACCAGAGCTTGGCCAAGGGCAGGCGACCCGCTTCCCACTCACTCTGCATGTGGTCGCCCAGCTGCACCGCTTGACTGGTGACGGCGCCCAGCACCAGCAGGGTGGGAGCAATGATGATGGTGGTCAGGAGAAGCGTGCTGACCAGCGCCGCCAGGTTCGGCTGCTTGATGTAGCGCCGCAGCCGCCGGTGCACGGGAAAGAAAACCAGGGTCAGGGCCACGCCCCAGGCCAGCGGCACCAGGAAGGGCTCGAAGATCAGATAGACGAGGTAGCCGAGCAGTCCAACCAGAAGCAAGAGCAGGATGCGTTCCATTAGCCTCTCCCGCGAAGCAGCGGGCGTTCGACGCGGCCGATTATCTTTCCCCCGGGGTCGCGAATCAACTGCTATGATTGGAGCCGCCTTCGGAGTCCTTCATGCCCAACCCGTGCCGGCATCGCCGCACCCGCGTCATCGCTCAGGACGATGCCACCACCTATGTCGAGTGCCTGGACTGCGGCGAGCTGCTCGAAGCCGAAGAGCTCGAGCGTCCGGCATCGCCCGCGGGCGAGTTCGACGAAGACCTCTCCGACGCCTAATTGAATGACGGTGGCGACGAGCAGCCATCCCGTCGAGATTTCGGCTTGGCGGGTAGCACTTCTACATATAGGGGCGACGATGACACCTCTCCCCTTTCCATCGACCACAACTCCTCGTGAAAGCCAAACGTCTTTGGTATCGGGCTATGGTAAGTGACCACAATTTGATACTTCCCAGGTTCTCTGATGTTGATGTGCTCGAAATCGTCGCATCGAATGACTCCAAAGAGGTGCCCTGGTTCCAGCTTGATGAACTGAGATGGATCCTTAGGCGGTGGAGTGAGCGCGTCTTCTAGGATCAGTACTTCAGGCGCCCTTCCCTTCTCGTCCCGTACATCAAGTGTTAGGCTTGACATGTGTCCCCAGGACAGATAGCCGTAAAGGAAAATAGGCGTCCCACCAGCATTCATCAGAAGGACTTGTAGCTGAATCGAATCGTCTAGGCTATATGTTTTCTTGTCGCTTGTAACCAAGACGCTCAGCTTTCCCCTGTCGGATCCTTGTTCTTTCTTATGCCCTAAGCTCCCGGTTGTCGTAGGTGAGGAGCCGCTTGAAAAACTCCCCGCGGTCAGGAGGACGATCAAGATGGGAGCGATTCGTATTCTCAAATTGCTTTGCACTTTGATGCCTCCTTGGGGACTTGCTGCTCAGCGCAGGAAGCCGAGCTGGCTGGCGTGGCGCAGTACGTCGGCGGCGGTCACCGTAAGCGTGCTGACCTGCGCGTCGTTGT
>JAXIPK010000165.1:0-2196 GCA_045402975.1 Acidobacteriota bacterium | reverse complement strand
AGTTCATGCTGGCGGCCAACGAAACCGTGGCGGGCTTTCTCGAGCGCCAGGGCGTGGCGTCGCTCTACCGCATCCACGAGACGCCCGACCCGCAGAAGGTGCTGGAGTTCGAGGAAATCGCGGCGACGTTCGGCTACTCGCTCGGGCTGTCGGAACAGATGACGCGCAAGGTGCGCGTCAAGGGCCGGGAGCATGGACACGGAGGCCGCCGCGACCGCGCGCAGTTCATTCCCGAACGAATCGACATCTCACCGCGCCACTACCAGGGCCTGGTGGCAAAGATCGAAGGCAAGCCGGAGGAGCGCATCGTCAGCTACCTCATGTTGCGCTCGCTCAAGCAGGCGCGCTACTCGGAGAAGAACCTCGGGCACTTTGCGCTAGCAACCCCCTGCTACACGCACTTCACCTCACCCATCCGGCGCTACCCCGACCTGATTGTGCATCGCCTGCTGAAGTGGGCCCTAGCCCAAGCGCGCCCGGGGTCGGAGCGGGCGGAGCGCGAGCTGATTCACGCCAGCAGGATTCACGCACCGACAAGGCACGAAAGCGAGCCCGTGACCCGCGGCCCGCTGGCGGTGGAAGAGCTGGCGTCGATTGGCAGCGAGTCCTCGGACTCCGAGCGACGGGCCGACGATGCCGAGCGCGAACTCATTGACCTCAAGAAGCTCGACTACATGGAGCAGCACCTGGGCGATGAGTTCGACGGGCTGATTATCAGCGTGGCCAAGTTCGGGTTCTGGGTCGAGCTGCTGGAGATGTTCGTCGAAGGCTTCGTGGCGCTGGAGTCGCTTGACCCGGCGGCGGACTATTTCTTCCGCGACACCACGCGCAGCATCGCTCCCGGGCGACGCAGCAAGGTCAAGGACGCGCCGGCGTTCCGGATGGGCGACCGCATCCGCGTGCGCGTGGACCGCATCGACCGCGTGCTCAAGCAAATCCAGTTTTCTGTGACCGCCCCGTCTCCGCGGCGCTAGCTTTCGATTGCCAGCGGCGCGCTCGACGGGTAAGATTTTGGGATTCGCTTCTATCCGCATGGCTACTGAGAGCATCCCTCGCGCACAAGGGACAACTCCGCCCGGCGGCGGCTTGGCGGCGGACGGGGCGGAGACGCTGCTCGACGTCCTGCGCTCGCGCGCCGAGACGACGCCGGAACAGGCGCACCTGCTGCTCTATGACGACCAGGACCGGTTGAGCACGTTGAGCTTTGCGGAGCTTCTGGCCGGCGCCAGCGCGGTGGCGCAGGGGCTGGCGGCGCGCGGCATCCGACGGGGCGACACCGTGGCGCTGATGCTGCCCACGGGGCGCGAGTTTTTCTCGAGCTTCCTAGGAACACTGCTCGAAGGGGCGATTCCTGTCCCACTCTATCCACCCTTCCGCGCCGACCGCATTGAGGAATATGCGCAGCGACAAACAGCCATCCTGCAGAACGCGGGCGCCCGGGCTCTGGTCACGTTCCGGGAAGTGGAACGGCTGGCGCGGCTGCTGAAGCCCAAAGTGGGTTCGCTCAGCGTGGTGACCACAGCGGAGCAACTAGCAGCACAAGAAGCACGCCAGGCACCATCGCGGGTGGCGCACGCCGACGACGTCGCACTCATCCAGTACACCTCGGGGAGCACCGGCGACCCGCGCGGCGTGGTAGTGACGCACCGGGCGTTGCTGGCCAACCTGCGCGCCATCGGCCACGGCACCGCGGTGCGGGACGACGACGTGGTGGTCTGCTGGCTGCCGCTGTATCACGACATGGGATTGATCGGCTGCTGGCTATTCGCGCTCTACTACGGGCTGCCGATGGTGGTGCTGTCGCCGCTGGCGTTTCTTCGGCGACCGGAGCGGTGGCTGTGGGCGTTCCACCGGCATCGCGGTACGCTCTCGCCAGCGCCGAACTTTGCCTACGAGCTGTGCGTGCGCAAGGTGAGCGACGCCGCCATCGCCGGACTCGACCTCTCCACCTGGCGCGTAGCGCTGAACGGCGCCGAGCCCATCAGCGCGGAAACAGTGGAGCGCTTCAGCGCGCGCTACGCCCCGCACGGATTCCGACCGGAGGCGATGATGCCGGTCTACGGTCTGGCGGAGTGCACGGTGGCGGTGACGTTTGCGCCGGCCGGGCGCGCGCCGCGCATCGAAGTTGTGGACCGAGACGTGTTTCAGAAAGCGAAGCGCGCTGAGCCGGCTTCGAAGGACGAATTGAACCCGCTG
>JAXIPK010000363.1:0-8650 GCA_045402975.1 Acidobacteriota bacterium | reverse complement strand
CCTTCTGTGCGGAATTCGTTCAAGTCCACGGTGCCCTCGAGGACGATTTCCGCGTTGGCGGGCACCTCGAGGTCGAGCGTTTCGCAGGGCACCATCTCCACCGGCTCGCGGCGGAGGAAGCCGGCGAACATCATCTCGTCGAGATCGGGCGGAATGGGGAGCGCGCCGGCGATGCAGGTGACCGGGTCGGCACCGATAGCTACGGCAACTTCGATCTTCCCCTCCTTATTCTTTGCACGGGCGCGGCGGAAATGCTCGGCGCCATGCTTCTGCGTCTGCCAGTGCATACCGGTGGTGCGGTCGTCGAAGACCTGCATGCGGTAGCAGCCGACGTTGCGCTTGCCGGTCTCCGGGTTGCGGGTGATGACAATGGGGAAAGTGATGAAGCGGCCGGCGTCCTGCGGCCAGCATTGGATGACGGGAAAATCGAAGAGCGAGAAGTTGTCGCGCTTGATGACTTCCTGGCAGACACCCGACTTCACGCTCTTCGGGAAGAAGGCGCCCAGCTCGCCCAGCTTGGGGAGCATCTTCAGCTTGTCGACGATACCTTCAGGCGTTTTGAAGTCGATGAACCCGGTGATGCGCTCGGCGACTTCCTTGAGCTCGTTCACTTCCAGCGCCAGGCACATCCGGCGCAGCGAGCCGAAGAGGTTGATGGCCAGCGGCGTTTTGTAGCCCTTGATGTTCTCGAACAATAGCGCCGGGCCGCCGCGCTTGGTGGTGCGGTCGGCGATTTCGGTGACCTCGAGCTTCCAGTCAACTTCGGCGCCGATGCGCTTGAGCTCGCCCTCTCTTTCGAGGCGGCTGATGAACTCGCGCAGGTCTTTATAGGCCACTTCTCCTCCCCCAACAATCTACGCTCAACCGGGATTCAAGGCCGCCGATTATGGCAGGTTCGGGCGATGGAGCAAAGAGTTCGTGCAACGGGCATCGTGCAACGTGCCTCGGGTACCCTGCGGCGGCTTGCGCGGCGGTTGGTTCTCGACTAGGCTTTAGCAAGAGAGCGGGAGTAGTTCAGCGGTAGAACGCCAGCTTCCCAAGCTGGATGTCGCGGGTTCGATCCCCGTCTCCCGCTCCAAAATTTGCGCAGTAAACTTCGCGACTAGCGACTCGCCACTGGTGCCTTCCGGCGGAAGAACCAATACGCCGGCAGGCCGGTGAGAATGGCGGCGATGCCGGCCAGCGAGCGCCAGGGGTCGGCGATAATCACGCTGAGAGTCAGGCCGGCGGCGGACAGCACAAACAAGAACGGAAGCACAGGATAGCCGGGGACGCGATAGGGGCGCTCGAGGTCGGGCCGCTTGCGGCGCAGCACGACGACGGCAGCGACGGCCAGGGCGTAGAAAATCCAATGAGTGAAAACAACATAGGTGAACAACTGCTGGAAGGTCCCTGTGAGAGTCAGCACCGACGCCCACACACCCTGCGTGACGATGGCGGCGACCGGGGTGCGGTAGCGCGGGTGGACGCGCGCCAGTGGCTCGAAGAACAGCCCGTCGCGCGCCATGGCGTAGTACATGCGCGGGGCGGCAAGAATCTGGGCGTTGTTGGCACCGAAGATGGAAACGAGGATGAGCAGCGAAACGAAGCCCGCGGCGCCGGCGCCGAAGGTGCGCGTCATGGCGGTGGCGGCGACGGTGTCGCTTTTGGCAATCTCGGCGCCGGAGAGCACCGCGTAGTAAGCGAGGTTCGCCGCCAAGTAGATCGCCACGATGATGACGGTGCCGATGGCCAGGCTGCGTGCCAGGTCGGGCCGGACGCGTTTGAACTCGCCGGCGGAGAAGGTGATGATGTGCCAGCCCTCGTAGGCCCAGAGCACCGCCACCAGCGCGACGCCGAAGGGAATCCATTCCGGCGCGAAGCCGCCGGCGGGCCAGAAGCTCTGCGACCACATCTCGAGCGGCCGTCCGCGCACCAGCAGCAGGACAATCACCAGTCCCAATCCGGCGACTTTGGCGAGCGTGGAAATATTTTGTACTAGCGTGCCGGCGCGCAGGCCGAGGCAGTTGAGCCCGGTCAGCAACAAGACCGAAGCCACACCAATCGCTTTCTGTTCCGTGGGGCCGAGCGGGATCAATCGCGAAAGATAAAGCGCGAAGGCCACGGCCAGCGTCGCGACCGTGCCGGAGCTGATGGCGACCAGTTGTCCCCAACCATAGAGAAACCCGACCGGGCGGCCGTAGGCTTCGCTCAAATAGACGTAGAGGCCGCCGGTGTGCGGCAGGGCCGCGCCCAGCTCGGCTAGGGCGAGAGCGCCGAAGAGGCTGAGGGCGCCGCCGGCAATCCAGACCAGCAGGACGCCGGCGAACGAGTCGAGCTGCTGCGAGACGTCTTTGGGGACGAGGAAGATTCCTGAGCCGATGATGCCGCCGACGACGATGGCGACGCCGTCGCGCAGCCGGATTTCCCGCGCCAGGGTTGCAGCGGATTGAGTACCCACTACGAGAGGAAGCGGCGAAGGAGTTTGTCGTAGCGGCCCTGGGCGCGGAGGATGAGGTCAATCACTTCGCGGACGGCGCCGCGGCCGCCACCGGCGCGGGTGATGTAATGCGCGCGCTTGCGCACCTCTTCATGCCCGTTGGGGACGGAGACCGCCAGGCCGACGCGCTTCAGGACCGGCAGGTCGGTGATGTCGTCGCCGATGAAGCAGACCTCAGCGGGTTTCACTTTGGCCTGCTTTAGGATGCGCTCGAACGACGGCAGCTTTTCGAAAGCATTCTGGGCGACAAACTCCATGCCCATCTCACGCGCGCGCGCCGCCACTGCCGCCGAAACGCGCCCGGTGATGACGCCGGTGCGCAGCCCCGCGAGTTGCGCAAGGCGCAGGCCGGCGCCGTCGAGCGAGTTGAAGGACTTGATCTCGCGCGCCTCGGTACCGGAGACCGAAAGCAACGAGATGCTGCCGTCGGTCATAACGCCGTCGACGTCGAGCAGCAGCAGCTTGATGCGGCGGGCGCGGCGCAGCAGGTTGGCTCGTTTTCGAGGCATAGGCCAGCCGCCACGATAAAGGGACGGCGGCGGTTCGTCAATTGCCCGCAGGCGGCCGGGAGTAGAGGAAGGCGCCGGGAAAGTCGGGGCGCTCCTTTTTCTGCTTGCCGCTCCACTGGTCAATGTGGATGCGGTAGACAGTGGTGCGGGCGAGTTCGTCATCGGTAATGGGCCTGTAGTCGCGCTCGGGGCGCAGATGGGGCGCGTACTTATCGAGCAGGAGCTGCAAGCCGCGGCGGGCTTCCTCGCCTTCAATCACCGAGCCGCGGCCGAAGACGACGACGCTGGCGTATTCAACGCTGAACTCGAGCGCCGTGTCGGCCGGCAGGAGGCGGCCCATCTCGGTGACGCTGAAGCAGACGCGGTCGTCCTGCTCGACGTTTGAGCGCGTGCGGCCCTGCCGCGCGGTGTGCAGGTAGATGGAGCGCGAGGCATCGTCGTAGACAAAGAGGTTCATGTTGAGGAACGGCTGGCCGTCGAGCACGGTGGCCAGCGTTCCGACCGGCGCGCGGGCCAGCAGGCCGCGAATCCAGGCTTCATTGTTGACGGCGCGGTCGGGCCGGCGCGTAGCGGTCAGGTCTTGCTGCCGTGCGGGGCTGTCGCTCATCCCTGCCTCCTCAGCTCCCAGATGCGCGCCAGGTGATGGTCGTCGTGCTCGGCGATGAAGTAGAGGTGGTCAACCATCCGCATCGGCGCTTTGAGGCGCGGGTGGAGCGCGGTGCGGGCGAAGTCGCCCGCGCGCAAAGTCTCCAGCCGGTCGACCAGAGCGATGCGCGCGCGGCGGAACTCGGCCACCAGATCCACGATGGAGCGGGAGTTGTGGTGCGCTTCGTGGGTTTTGCGGTTGGCGAGGTCCGCAGGCGCCAGCTCCGGCTTCCCGGCCAGGAAGCCGTCGACGCGTGCGAACCAGAGCGGCTCGAGGTCGAGCAGGTGCCCGGCGTTCTCCTGAACCGACCACTTCCCTTCCGGCTGGCGGGTCAGTTGCTCGCGGGTGAACCCACGCACCAGCTCCTCCAGTCGCACCGGCGCGCCGCGCAGCCGCGTGCAGAGGTTGGGGTAGACCTCGACCGGAAAATCGAACGTGAACTTGCGCTCGAACCAGAGCGGAAGGTTGCTCAAGCGGCCGCCCATGTCCCTTCAGCCGGCGCGAAGACAACCAGCAGCTCGAGGTCTTCTTCGATGGAGTGGAAGCGGTGCTCGACGCCGGCTTCGACGAAGAGCACGGTACCGGGCGCGACGGCGCAGCTTTCGTTGCCGGCGCGGAATTGGGCGCGGCCGCGGACGACATAGTAAACCTCGTCCTCGGTGTGAGGCCGTTGCGGGTCGGCGGCGCCCGCAGCCAAGCGATAGATGCTCAAGCTCATCGACGCCACGCGGAGGAATTCAAGGGAGGCTTTTCGCGCTTGCCGAGATTCTTCGAGGACATCCGCGAATTCAGCTTTCTTCATATTCTTCTCCTGCCGTATGAAGACACACTATCGCGGATTCGTGCCAGCGCCAAATTGGCCCTCGAGATTGCAAAGGAAAGCCCCGGGCCTCTCTGCCGAGAGGGCCCGAGGCGCGGTGGGGATGAGTTTACTTGACCTTGGTGGCCGTGACTTCGAGCTCGTAGCGGCGTTTGGTGGCGGTGTCGTCCACGACGCTGACCACGGTGGGCTTGGCGAGCGGGATGCCGGTCTTCACCTCGGAGCGGATGCTGCGCACCAGCGGCGGGCCGGTCTTTTCCTGTCCCGGGGCTGCGAAGTCGCTGATCTCCATCTGGATGGCCACTGAGACATCGGCGTCGCGCTCCACAATCTGGCAGTCCATGCTCAAACCGACATCCATGTACTGGAACCCTTTCTCGTAGGGAATGGGCACGCGGTTCGAGGCGCGTACCTTGCCCACTGCCTTGTCTTCGAGCAGCATCAAGTAGTTGCGCGTGTTGACGGTCGTGCCGTTCTCTTTTTCGCGGATGACAAGGTCCACGCGAAAGACGGTGCTCGTCCTGAGAGTTTTTTCGGGCGGCTTGTCCTGGGCCAGGGCTGCAGGCGAGAGGAGCGAGCCCGCGGCGAGAACGGCCAGAACCAGCAGCGCTGCAATCGGTCGTGTCATGAAGCCTCCTTAGTTTTCGGTTGTAGATTCCTGACTCTCGAGCGGTGGAACAACCAGCGGTTTGATCTCGAGCCGCTCAATGGGGCCCGCGCCCAATTGCCGGGCCATGAGCTGCTCCTTGGGCGCTTGCTGCACGAAGAGCAGCAGCAGGCGCTCCTGCTCGGAGAGCGGCGCGCGGGCCGGGAAGGTCGCCAGGCGCGGCCCCGCACCCAAACGTCCCGCCGGCTGCGCACGCTCTGCTGTACTCCGCGAGACGCTTGCGCGCGCGGCGGGCGCCGGCTCGCTGACAACCGGGGCAGGAATGATCGCAGCGGGAGGCTGCTGCGCAACGATGGGCGCCGAAGGAACCGGAGTCTGCCGCGTGGCATAGAACGCCAGAGCGGCAAGCAGAATCGCCACGGTGGCGGCGGCGGGAATCCAAGCCCAGTGCGGCCAGGCGAAGCGCTGCGCCTCCTCGGGCACACCGGCCAGCAGGCGCTCTTCGAGGCCCGGGCGCGGCTCGACCTGCGCGTAGCGGCGGAGCGAGGCATCGAGCAACTCGTCCACGAATTCCTTGCGCTTGTCCTCGCTCATGGCCTGCCTCCCACAACCGAATCCAGCTTCTCGCGCAGCAGTTGCCGGGCGCGGAAGACCCGGGTGCGCACCGAGGCTTCGGGAATCTCGAGCGTGGCGGCGATATCGTTTGCGGTCATCTCCTCAATAGTCGAGAGCACCAGCGGCTCGCGGAGCTCGCGCGGCAGCGAAGCGATGAGGCGCTCGAGCAGCGCGGCCATTTGCTTCTCCGACGCAAGCTGCTCGGCGGTGGCGCCGGCGGCGCGAAGCTCCCGTACCGCCTGTGCGGCATCGTCCAAACTCATCTCCGGCTTGGCGCGCCGGCGGTCGAGCGCCACGCGCCAGGCAATCCGCGCCAACCAGCCGCGCAACTCACGGATGTCAGCCAACTTCCTGCGCTGGCGCCAGACGCGCACGAAGGTTTCCTGCGCGGCGTCTTCGGCGTCGTGGTGGTGGCGCAGAACCGAGTAGCAGACCCGATAGACGAAGCGCCCCTGCTCGCGCACCAGGCTTTCCAGCTCGTCCTCGGCTACGCGAGCGATGGGGATTGCCTCCAAAATGGCCTCACCCGTGACTCCCATCTATGGCCTCAGATAGTAAGACCGGTGGCGGCAGGCTGTCGTTCAAAAATATTAGAGAAGCCAGAATGTGCAAAGACAGGCAGAAAACCTTTATCGCAGAGAACGCAGAGAATCGCTGAGGGCGCAGAGAAAGCAGGTCCCTCGACTTCGTCCCGACTGCTGTCGGGACTCCGCTCGGGATGACAACGTAGGTCAGAACAATTGGGTGGTCCAGAGGTCGTGGAGGTGGACGACGCCTTCGACGCGGCGCTCGGCGTCCACCACGACGATGGAAGTAATCTTGCGCTCCTCCATCAGGTGTAGCGCCGCCCCGGCCAGTTCGGTGCGGGGGATGGTGGCGGGGTTGGCGGTCATGGCGTCGGCGGCCGTCAGATGCAGCGCTTCATCCTTGCGGCGCTCCATCAGCCGGCGGAGGTCGCCGTCGGTGATGATGCCGAGGAGCAGGCCCGAGTCCTCAACCACCGTCGCCATCCCCAATCCCTTGCGGCTCATTTCGTAGATGACTTCGGGCATGGGCGTTGCGAGTGAGACGCGCGGCACGGCGTCGCCCTTGTGCATCAGGTTCTCGACCCGCTGCAGGCGCTTCCCCAACCGCCCGCCGGGATGCAGCCGCGCGAAGTCTTCTTCCTTGAAGCCGCGGCGTTCGAGCAGCGCGATGGCCAGCGCGTCGCCCAGCGCCAGCATGGCGATGGTGGAGGCGGTGGGCGTCAAGTCCATCGGGCAGGCTTCTTTTTCCACACTGATGTCGAGCGCCACCTCGGCGGCCTGCGCCAGCGTGGACTTGAGATTGCCCGTCAGCGCCAGGATGGGAATGCCCAGCCGCTTGGCGGTTGGCAGGAGGTGGTTGATTTCGTCGGTGTCGCCGCCGTAGCTCAGTGCCACCAGCAGGTCGCCCCTGACCAGCATGCCCAGGTCGCCGTGCGCCGCCTCGGCGGGATGCAGGAAAAACGCCGGCGTGCCGGTGGAAGCAAACGTAGCGGCGATTTTCTGCCCGATGATCCCTGACTTCCCGATTCCGGTGATGACTACGCGGCCTTTGCAGGCAAAGACAAGCTCAACCGCCTGCTCGAAGCGCTTGTCGAGCCGACTGAGCAGGCCCTCAATGGCCTCCAGCTCCGTCTGCAAGACTTTCTTGGCTATCTCAAGGCTCATCTCTTAGGTTCGATCCTCTACGGCATGGTCAACAGCCAGAAGTTTTTGCAGCAGGGGCTTCAGTTGGGAGATGGGCCATTGCGTGGCGGGGTCGGAGAGCGCCTTGTCGGGGTTGTCGTGGACTTCCATGAAAATGCCGTCCACGCCGGCGGCCACCGCGGCGCGCGCCAGCGGCTCGGCGAACTCCCTCTGGCCGCCCGACTGGTTCCCTTCCCCGCCCGGGAGCTGCAGCGAGTGCGTAACGTCGAACACTACTGGGTAGCCAAAGCCGCGCAGAATCGGGAACGAGCGCATGTCCACCACCAGGTTGTTGTAGCCGAAACTGGAGCCGCGCTCGGTGACAACGATGTTCTGATTCCCCGTGCCCGCTACTTTTTCAATGGCGTGCTTCATCTCCCACGGAGAAACAAACTGGCCTTTCTTGATGTTGACGGCGCGGCCCGACTTCCCGGCCGCCACCAGCAAATCAGTCTGCCGGCAAAGGAAGGCCGGGATTTGCAGGATGTCGGCGACTTCGGCGGCGGCGCCGACCTGTGAGGGGTCGTGCACGTCGGTCAGCACCGCCACTTTCAACTCATTCTTGATGCGGCGCAGCACGCGCAGGCCCTCTTGCATTCCCGGCCCGCGGTACGACGCGCCCGAAGTGCGGTTGGCCTTGTCGAAGCTGGTCTTAAAGATGTAGGGCAGCTTCAACTCGGCGCAGACGGCGGCGATGCGCTCGGCCATAGAAAGGACGTGTGCTTCGGACTCAATGACGCACGGCCCGGCGATGAGGAACAAGCCGTTCGGGCCGCCCAGGCGCAGCGAGCCGGCAGCCACTTCGCGAGTTGCGGGATTGCCCATAGCTCGGCTGATTATAGCCGTGACGGCCACAAAGGCACAAAGACACAAAGAAAACCAGAAAGGCTTACCGCAGAGGACGCACCCTTCGGCTGCGTCCCGATTCCATCGGGACTTCGCTCAGGGTCTACGCTCGGCTTCGCCTCGCTCCGAGAGGACGCAGAGAATCGCTGAGGACGCAGAGGAGAGGGGGGAAGGCGGGGGACGATGCGTTATGCGTACAGAACGCGTTCTAACGCATGGGAGAGGCACTCCAGAAAGCCTGGGGAACCGCAGATGAACGCCGATTAACGCAGATTAACGAGATTCCTACCTGCGTTCACCTGCGGTTTCAATCAGTCGTTTTCGTCGCCGAGGACGGCTTCCACTTTTTCGCGGGCCGGGCGATGGGCGCGGCGGTAGTCATGGGCCGCGCCAATAAAGGCCGCGAAAAGCGGGTGGGG
>JAXIPK010000078.1:0-11166 GCA_045402975.1 Acidobacteriota bacterium | reverse complement strand
TGGGCGAGTCGGCGGCGGCGCGCCGCAGCACCTCCATCTTGGCCAGGCCGAAGTCGAGGACCTTCACCTGGCCGCGCGAGTTGACAAAGATATTGGCGGGCTTGATGTCGCGATGGACGATGCCCTTGGCGTGGGCCGACTCGAGGGCGTCGGCAATCTGGATGGCGAGGGTGAGAATCTGGTCGAGCGCGAAGGGCTGCCGGCCAATCATCTGCGCCAGGGTCTGCCCTTCGAGCAGTTCCATGGCGATGAAGTGCTGGCCCTCGTGCTGCTCGATGGCGTACACGGTGCAGATGTTGGGATGGTTCAGGGCGGAAGCGGCGCGCGCTTCGCGTCGGAAGCGCTCGAGCGCTTGCGTGTCCTGCGCCAGCTCGCGGGGCAGGAACTTCAGCGCCACGCGGCGGCCCAGAGAGGTGTCTTCGGCTTCGTAGACCACGCCCATGCCGCCGGCGCCGATCTTGCCGACAATCGTGTAGTGCGAAAGGGTCTGGCCGATTAGCTGATCCATGAATGGAACGGAGAGCTTATGTGCAAGCAGGACAAGGTGTCAAGGCAACCAAGGCGCCAGGCACAGGCTGGCTTCGCTGCTGCCTAGAGCAATGCTTCAAGATCTTGCGAGTCTATTCCCGCGTCGCGAAGAATACTTTTCAGGACCTTTGGATGGAGGATCTTGGAGCCGTGAAAGGGCACGGTTACACGCTTTCCGACCGCGTTCTTGTAGATCATGTGGCTGCCGCTCTGCCGGGCAAGAGCAAAGCCGGCCTTCTCCAGCGCGGCGACAATCTGGCGGGCGGTTACGCGAGGTAACCTGGGCATCAGACAGAGACTTCAACAGTTGAAAGGCTCACGGATTTCAGCTCAGGAATCTCCTCCCCATCTTCGAGCCGGTCCTTGATGTGCAGCCGAATGGCGTCCTTGATGTTTTCCAGAGCTTCTTCGTACGTTTCCCCCTGGCTGTAGCAGCCCTGGAGCGCCGGGCAGGAGACGAAATAACCGTCCGAATCATTCTCGATGATGATGGGGAGCGTCAGGTTCTTCATGGAGCCGATTATACTCCGACCCCATCCGCATCGCGAAGCAAGCCGTTCCCTACTCGACCCAGTCGGCGAGGAAAATATTGGTTTCGCCGCGGACGCGGCTGTTGCGGTTGGAGGCCCAGACGAGTTTTTTCCCGTCGCGGGTGAACATGGGGAAGCCGTCGAACTCGGGCGACCAGGTGACGCGCTCGAGACCGGTGCCGTCTTCGTTGATGAGGTACAAATCGAAGTTGCGGCTTTTGGGGTCAACCATGTTGGAGGCTAAGATGATGCGGCGACCGTCGGGATGCCAGAAGGGGGCGAAGTTGGCGGCGCCGTTGGAGGTCACGCGGCGCTTGTGGGAGCCATCGGCGTCCATCACCCAGATGTCGAGCTTGGTGGGCCGGATGAGGTTCTGCGCCAGGAGCGACTTGTAGTCGGCGATTTCCTCCGGTGTTTCGGGATGGTAGGCGCGGAAAACAACCTTCTTCCCGTCGGGCGAAAAGAACGGCCCGCCGTCATAGCCGAGCTCGTGGGTGAGCCGGCGGACGTTCTTGCCGTTTGAATCCATCGTGTAGATATCGAGGTCGCCGTCGCGCATGGAGGTAAAGACAATTCTCTTGCCGTTGGAGGAGATGGTGGCTTCGGCGTCATAGCCGGGCGTGGTAGTGAGACGCTTGAGGTCGTTACCGTCGCGCTGCGCGGTGAAGATGTCGTAGCCGGCGTAGAGGGGCCAGACGTAGCCCCGCGAGTAGTCGGGCCGCGGCGGGCAGTCGGGGCTGGCGAGATGCGTCGAGGAATAGAGGATGCGGTCGCCGCGCGGGAAAAAGTAGGCGCAGGTGCTCTTGCCCTGGCCGTTGCTGACCTGGCGCGGGGGCGCCGAGCCATCCACCGGCGCGACATAGATGCGGTCGCAGGGGACGCCTTCGCCTGCCGACTGGAAGATGAGCCAGCGGCCGTCGGCCGAGAAGTAGGCTTCGGCATTCTCGCCGGCGAACGTAACCTGGCGGACGTTGCGCAGGTGCTTCTCTTCGGGCAAGGCTAGCGGTTTCTCGCTCTGCGCAAACAGCAGCAGGGCGCCCGCCGCCCAGACCAGCGCGGCAAGAGTCACTCGGAATTGTCCCCTTCGCGACATGAAAGTCCAACATCCTACTGAGAGAACGCCGGGGCGGCAAGCGGGAGTACTTGACACTGCGGCGCGGCGGCGGCGAGAATTCGCTTTCACCTTCGGAGGACTCTCCATGCGCACACATTCAGGCGTCACCGCAATCATCGCGTTGGTTTTCGGTTTGTTGCTGCTCACCCCATCGCCGACCTCGGCTCAAGCAGCGAAGAAGCCTGGGCCGGCAGCCAAGCCGCAGGCACAGCCAGCGCCGAAAGAGCCACAGGCGGGGAAAGTAACGGCGGAGATACCGCGCGGGCAGATTGACCGCCAGGCCCAACTGGTGCCGGTGGCGGTGGGCGCCGACGTCTACTGGAACGACATCGTGCACACCGGCGAGAAAGGCCGGGCACGCATCACGCTGCTCGACACCTCCATCTTGAACATCGGGCCGCAGGCGATCTTCCGCGTGGTCATCCACGACGAAAAGACGCAGCAGAGCGAAATCTTCCTCATCGCCGGCAAAGCACGGGTGCAGGTGAAGAAGACCGACCCCAAACAGAAGTTCACGCTGAAGACGGACGCGGCGGTGATCGGCGTCATCGGGACGGACTTTTTTGTCGACGCCAAGGGCGAGGAGACGACCGTCACTTGTTTTGACGGCATCGTGCGGGTGCGGAGCAGCGACCCTGACATCAGCGGCGACCGTCGCCTGGGCGCCGGCGAGACGCTGACGATTCGGCGCAATCAGCCGCTGCAAGCCATCCGGCCGGCGACGGCGGAGGAGCTGGAGAACTCGCTGAAGGACACCGACGTCGGGCCGGCGCTGCCCACTCCTACCATCATTGAGTCGCGGAGGAAAGCGCCGGCGGCGGCGCCGACGACGAGCACGCCTCCCGCAGCGGCCGGCACACCCCCGGCAGGCGGCACGCCCGCGGCGACTCGCGCGCCGGCAGCAGGCGGTGGCGACACCTGGAAGGGCGGCTGGGAGGTTTACGCCAAGGGCTTCGCCGCCGACATGGTCACCACCGCGGGCGGGCGAACCTTCCGGATGCGAATGTATGCGCACGGGAACGTGATGCGCACGGAAATGGCGGAGCAGGGCCAACGGATGGTCACGATCATGCGGCCGGACCGCAATGTGGCGTGGACGCTGATGGTGGACCAGCAGATGTATATGGAAGTGCCGCTCACCGGGATGCCGGCCGAGGCGCGCGGGGACTGGGTGAAGGCGATGACCGACCCTACTGTGAAGAACGAAACCGAGCTGGTGGGCGCGGAGCAAGTCGGCGAGTACGCGTGCCAGAAGTACCGCTACCGGACGACGGTGAAGGGGCAGACCTATTCGGGGATGGTGTGGCTGGCGCCGGCGTTGGGGAACTTCCCGGTCAAGACCACGAACGACCAAGCAGGGTCGGTGACCGAGTACCAGAACATCAAGCTGGGACCACCCGACCCGGGGCTGTTCGAGCTTCCGCCGGGGTACAGGAAGATGAGTTACTAGAGGTTTATTGGTTGCGCTGAGATCCTTCGCTTCGCTCAGGATGACAGACTAATACTCGCTTGATGGCCCGCGCACGATTCTACGCTCGCTTTCTCCTTTGCCTTCTAGTCCTGTGCTGGAGCGCAGTTTTTCCGCTGCGCTCGGGCGAAGGACCGGCCAAGCCCGTTCGTTTCGCCGTCATCGGCGACAGCGGGACGGGCGAGGAAGGTCAATACCTCATCGCGCAGCGGATGGCGGAGTGGCACGAGCGGATGCCGTTCGGGCTGGTCTTGATGCTGGGCGACAACGTCTACGGCGGGACGTTCAACCAGGGTGGCGGAAACAAGAACAATTTCGCTGAAAAGTTCGATCGGCCGTATGCGGAGCTGCGGCGACGCGGGGTGGTGTTCCGCGCCACGCTCGGCAACCACGACATGCAGACCCGCGACGGGCGCGACCTGGTGGAGTCCTACGAGCGGTTCCACATCGAGCGGCCCGAGGGGTATTACAACTTCACCGCCGGAGAATGGGTCCCGGCGATGGGCGACGTCCGACTCGGCGAGGAGGGAAAAGCGAGGCCGCTGGTGGAGTTCTTCGTGCTCAACACCGTGCGGCTGGAGAAAGACAAGCGCGACCCGGAGCAGTTGGCGTGGCTGGAGCGGGCGCTGAAGGCCAGCCGGGCACGGTGGCGGATTATCTACGGACATCACCCGTTGTATTCGAGCGGCAAGCGGCACGGAGCAGACCTGAAGCTGCGCGCCAAGCTGTCATCGATCTTTGTCGCGCGCGTAAGCCCTTCTGCTATCGTCCAGCCGCATGTGGTTTTCGCGGGGCATGACCACATCTACGAGCGCTTCGAGAGTCAGCGAGGAATCGCGTATTTTGTCTGCGGGTCGAGCGGGAAGCTGCGGCGCGGGAATGCGCGGCCGGACCAGAACGTGGCGGTGGTGAACGACCGCGAGCGGGTGTTCATGCTGTGGGAGGCGTCGGCGGAGGAGCTGCGCTTCCGCGCCATCAACGAGCGCGGGGAAGCGTTCGACTGCGGGGTGGTGCGGCTTGCCGGATACGTCCGGGCGGAGGCCTGCGCAGCGGTGGCACCTTGACAGTCGGCCGTAATTTAGAATAAATTTAATCTACAACAAGAGGAGGAACCGATGCTGAAAGGGCAGGAGATCGTCAAGAACCGGAAGCAGATCATCGAGTGGCTGAACCGGGCGGCGGCGGCGGAGCTGCAGGCCGCCTACCGCTACCTTTATCTTTCCCACGTCGCCACCGGCATGCACGGCCGCGAGGTGGCGGAAAACTTCGCCAAGATGGCGCAGTCGGAATGGGGCCACGTGAGCGCGATGATGAAGCGCATCGTGCAACTGGGCGGGCGGCCGTTCGAGCGGCTGAGCGACGCCGAGAAGCTCAGCTACTCCAAGCTCCCGGCACCGCCCAAAGACCCGACGGACTGGAAGAAGATGCTGAAGGACGGCATCGGGGCCGAGCAGGACGCCATCGAGTTCTACCGCGGGATCATGGGCGACATCCACGAAGACCCGGTGACGCTGCACCTCATCCGCGAAACGCTGGAAGACGAAGTGGAAGACGAGCACGAGCTGGCCAGCCTGCTAGAATAGCGGCCAGTCTGGAGCCGGGCTCCCCGCAAGAAGCGCGGGATCTTCGCTCGCCCTGCGGGCTTCGCTACGAGAGGCCAAGCTCGATGAGTCACACGCAAGTACGTCGCACGAAGCAGCGCCAACTGGTGCTGGAGGCGGTGCTGGCGTCGGACGACCATCCCACCGCCGCCCAGGTTTATCAGCGTGTGCGCCGACGCTATCCGGGCATCGCCTACGCCACCATCTACAACGCGCTGCGCTGGTGGGTGGAGCGCGGGTCGCTGCGCGAGTTCACCTTCGGCGACGCCGCGGCGCGCTACGACCGCAACCACGACCGCCACGACCACGCCATCTGTACGCGCTGCGGGCGTCTGCTCGACGTCAGCGTGCGCCTGCCGAAGAAAGTTTTTGAGGAAGTCCGCCGCCGGACGGGCCTGGAAATCGCCACCCACCACGTGCAGTTTGTCGGGCTCTGTGGAACGTGCGCCCCGCGCAGCCCGCGCGCGGCCGCGGCGCGCTAGTCAGCTCCCTCTCCGCCGAGCCGGGTGGCACCAGCCACCCGGAAAATCCAGCTTTTTACCCGGCGGCAGGTGCCGCCGGGCTCGGTGTTGTGTCTTTCAGTCAGGCGGCTTGTGGTTGGTAGATGCGCTGGAGGACAAGCAAGGTCTGGTCGTCGGGGGCGGGCGCGCCGCCGCGGAAGCGGGCGACGGCGTCGAGCAAAGCCTGGCCGGTCGCGGCGGGTGAGTCCACCGGAAGTTCATTCGCCAAGTCCAGCAGTCCATTCACTCCCAGCATCTCGCCTTGCGGACTCGGGGCTTCGTTGAAAGCATCGGTGTAGAGCACCAGGACGTCGCCAGGCAGCAGGCGCACGGCCGTCTGGATGTAGCTGGTGCCGTCGATGATGCCCAGGGGCAGGCCGATATCGGCGGCGTCGGGAGCGACGGCGTCACCGAGCAGCTCCCAGCGCTTGAGGGCGTGGCGATACCACAGCGGCGGCATGTGCCCGCCGTTGGTGGCCACCAGCTCGCCAGTCGCCGAGTAGAGTCCGAACAACGCCACGGTGGCGAACTTGCCGGGTGAAACGGTGGCCTGGAAGGCGCGGTTGAGCTCACGGGCGAAGTCGGACTGGTCCCAGGCGTTGACGTGCTTCCGCATCAGCTCGCGCAGCGTGGCCGCCATCTGGCTGGCGGGAGCGCCGTGGCCGGCGACATCGGCGATGCAGATGCGGGCCACCTGGCCGCGGCTGCAGGCGGAAAGGTAGTATACGTCGCCGCCGGTTTCGCTGCCGGCGTAAGGCTCGGAGTAAACCCAGCCGAGAAGGCCAGGCAGGTCCAGCGCCTGGGCGACGCGGCCGTTGCCGCCCCAGACTTCCATGCAAGCCAGCCCCAGCGCTTGGTTGTCGCTCACCGAATGCCTCTCTCAAAAGACTTAGAGTATCAGATGCGACGCGCGCCAGCGAGGTCGCGCCCCGCATCTCAATTATCTGCATCGCCGCACTTGTGGGCAAATCTAATCTTCGGTAGCGTTAGCCATCATACAGAAACGAGGAGCCCGCTATGCCGCACGCAACCCTGGACACCGAAAAAGCTGTACTGGAGCGCTACGGGCGGGCGGCGCGCAGAACCGAAGGCGCGCTGTGCTGCCCGACGAGCTACGACCCGCGCTACCTGGAAGCCATCCCCGAGGAAATCCTGCAACGCGACTATGGCTGCGGCGACCCGACGCCGTACGTGCGGCCGGGCGACACGGTGCTCGACCTCGGCAGCGGCGCCGGCAAGGCGTGCTTCATCCTGACCCAGATTGTCGGGCGCAAGGGAAAAGTCATCGGGGTGGACTTCAACCCGGAGATGTTGACCTTGGCGCGCCGGCACCAGCCGGCGGTGGCACGGCGGCTGGGCTACGACAACGTCGTGTTCCACCGCGGCCGGATTCAAGACCTGGCGCTGCCGCTCGATGAAGTGGAAGCCTATCTGGCTTCGCATCCGGTGCGGTCGGCGGCGACGCTGGCCGAGTTCGAGGCTTTCGCCGAACGGCTTCGAGTCAAGGCACCGCTGATCGCCGACGACTCGGTGGACGTCATCGTCTCGAACTGCGTGCTCAACCTCGTCAAGGACACGGAAAAAGAAAGGCTGTTCGCGGAGATGTATCGGGTGCTGAAGCGCGGCGGGCGGGTCGCCATCAGCGACATCGTGTCGGACGAAGACGTGCCGGCGGCGATGAAGCGCGACGCCAAGCTGTGGAGCGGGTGCATCGCGGGCGCCTACCGCGAAGACAAGTTCCTCGAAGCCTTCGAGCGCGCCGGCTTCTACGGAATCGAAATCGCCCAGCGCGACGCCAAGCCCTGGCAGACGGTGCGCGGCAACGAGTTCCGCTCGGTGACGGTTACGGCGCGCAAGGGCAAGGAAGGGCCGTGCCTGGAGCGCAACCAGGCGGTCCTCTACAAAGGGCCGTGGAAGGAAGTGCGCGACGACGACGGGCACGTGCTGCGCCGCGGCCAACGCATGGCCGTCTGCGACAAAACCTACAAGATTCTGACTTCAGCTCCCTATTCCGAAGAAGTGATTCCGGTGCCGCCGCGGCGCGAAGTGCCGCTGAGCCAGGCGCGCGGGTTTGCCTGTACCGGAGCGGCGGTGCGCGACCCGCGGGAAACCAAGGGCAAGCGCTACGTCAAGACAACCACGCCGACCAAGGGTGTCTGCGGGCCGGAAGGCTGCTGTTGATGGCGACGCAGGCCACAACGCCGGCGCGCGTCCATCCCGAAGGGCTGGAGTTGGTGAGCCCGAAGGGTGAAGCGCGCGGGTACGTCGAGCCCAAGCAGGTCAACGGGCGCTTCGTGCTCGAAGACCTGTGGATCATGCAGGGGTCGGTGTGCGATTTGAAGTGCACGCACTGCTACACGGCGTCCTCGCCCACCAACGGCCGACTGGAGCAAATCACTTTTGAGGACTTGAAGCCGCACCTGGACGAAGCGGCGCGGTTCGGGGTGCAGAAGATCTACTTTACCGGCGGTGAGGTGTTCGTCAACGACGCGGTGCTGCGCGGGCAAGCGCAGGTGAACGAGGACTTCGTCGCCAACCTGAGTTACGCGCTGGAGATTGCGCCGGTGGAAATCCTGACCAACGGGCGGCGCTACATCCGCAACCACTTCGAGGCGTTGCGCAGCTTGCGGACGCAGTACGACGGGCGGCTGCGGCTGCGGGTGTCGTTGGAAAGCCCGCGCGCGACCGAGCACGACGCCATCCGCGGCAAGGGCACGTTTGCGCAGACAGTTGAGACGATACGCGAGCTGCAAGCGATGGGCTTCGTGCCCATTCTGACCGGCGAGCGGCCGTACCTCTCCGAGCCGACAGACGAAGCGATCCACGCCGACTTCCAGGCGCTGTTCGAAAGACCGGTCGAGGTCAACCTGATTGAAAACGTGATGGAGATGGGCCACGAGCTGGTGCAGATTGCCAAGCAGGGGCGCGCGCCACGGCCGGAGACTTTTGTCACCACGAACTGCTTTTCGATTCTCGGCAAGCCGGCCGAGTCGCTGATGTGCCACTTCAGCCGCTGCGTGCAGAAGATTGAGGGCGCGCTGCGCTACTACCCCTGCCCGGTGATTTACGACGACGCGCGCTTCGAACTGGGGCGCACGCTGGAAGAGTCGTTCCGACGTATCTACGTGGCGCACAAGAACTGCTACGACTACTGCATGAAAGGCCGCGGGGCCACCTGCCGGACTATCCCCATCTAGACAGCTTTCGGAAAAGGCCGACGACGAATCCCGGTGCGAAGGGTAGCGGCGAGGAACGCGGTAGCCCCGCGTGAGCGGGGCTCATTCCCCGTCGGTCCTGGGATTCGTCGCCGCTACCAACGCGCATCGCGACGTGCGGTGGAGAATCAAATACAATAGGTAGTGAGCGAACCGATGCCGAGGAAACCCCGCACGTCAGCGGAAGAGTTTGAAGATTACCTAGAGTTGCGCGACCCCAAAGTGCGCGAGCACATCCGAGCGAGTTATAAGGAGTATCTCGAAGGTAAGTTCCAGTTGGCCGAGACGTTCCTGGCGGAATTCAAGAGGAGCAAGAGTCGGAAGAAGAGCCGATGACTCCCAAATCAGACAAAGCGGCGGTGGCGAACGGCGTCACTGAAGGCCAGGGAGTGTGGGAGGCGTTTCGGCGGTGGGGGTACCTGGACGCGGAGCTGGACCCGCTGGGGTACTGGCGGCCGGAGCCGAGCGAAGAGCTGAAAGCTCTGGCGGGCGAAGCGGCGGAGCAGGCGCGGCGCATCTACTGCGGAACGATCGGAGTCGAGTTCTGGCACATCCCCGAGGCGCGGCGGCGGCAGTGGATTCAAGAGCGGATGGAGAGCGAGCCGCCGGCGCTGACCTCCGGCGAGCGCATCCGCATCCTCGAGCAGCTCATCCAGGCCGACTGCTTCGAAGAAGTTCTGCACGCGCGCTACAAGGGGACGAAGCGCTTTTCGCTGGAAGGCATCACGGCGCTACTGCCACTGCTGGAAGAAATCATCGAGACGGCGACGGAGCGCGGCGGCGAGCAGGTGCAGCTCGCCATGAGCCACCGCGGGCGGCTAAACGTAATGGCGCACGTGGTGGGCCGCCCGGTGACGGACATCTTCGCGGGGTTTGAAGACGTGGACCCGCGGAGCGTGCTGGGGTCGGGGGACGTCAAGTACCACCTGGGCGCCACGGGCGTCTTCAAGACGGCGCACGGGCGCGAGGTGCGCATCCATTTGGTCTCGAACCCGAGCCATTTGGAAGCGGTGGTGCCGGTGACGCTGGGGCGGGTGCGCGCCAAGCAGACGCGGCTGGGCGAATCGGGGATTGCGAAAGTTTTGCCGGTGCTGCTGCACGGCGACGCGGCGTTCGCGGGTCAGGGCATCACGGCGGAGAGCTTCAACCTGCACGGCCTGCGCGGGTTCGACGTGGGCGGCGCGGTGCACGTGGTGGTCAATAACCTCATCGGGTTCACGACGACGCCGGCGGAGCTTTACGCGGCGCGCTTCGCGACCGATGTGGCCAAGCGCCTGCCGATTCCCATCTTCCACGTCAACGCCGAAGACCCCGAGGCGGTGGTGCGGGTGGCGAAGCTGGCGGCGGAGTATCGCTACGAGTTTGCGAGCGACGTGGTGATCGACCTGGTGGGCTTCCGGCGCTTCGGGCACAGCGAGATTGACGACGCGTCCATCACGCAGCCGGCGCTCTACCGGAGAATCGACAGCCACCCGCCGCTGTGGCAGAGCTACGGGCGCAAGCTGGGCGTCGACCCCAAGCCGAAGTTCAAGGAGTACCGCGCCGCCTACGAGGCCGCGCAGGAAAAGGCGGAGGGCCTCGACCGCAACCCGATGTATTACTCGCTGCCCGGCTACTGGGCGCACTACTTCGGCGGGGCGTACGACGAAAACCGCGAAATGGATACGGGAGTGGAAGGCGAAGAGTTGGGTGCGGTGGCCGAAGCCCTCACGCAGGCGCCGCAAGGATTTCACGTGCACCCCAAAGTGCAGCGGCTGCTGGAGCAGCGCGCCGAGATGGGCGGCGGGCAGCGCGCGGTGGACTTCGGGATGGCCGAGGCGCTGGCGTTCGGCACGCTGCTGCGCCAGGGAACGCCGGTGCGGTTGAGCGGGCAGGACAGCCGCCGGGGCACGTTCAACCAGCGGCACGCGGTGCTCTTCGACACCGAGACGGAGGCGGAGCACATCCCGCTGGCGCAGGTGAGCGAGACGCGGTTCGAGGTCTACAACTCGATTCTCTCCGAAGCGGCGGTGCTGGGGTTCGAGTACGGCTTCAGCCGCGACTATCCCGACGCGCTGGTGCTGTGGGAAGCGCAGTTCGGCGACTTCGCCAACAACGCCCAGGTAGTCATCGACCAGTTCATCAGCGCCGGCGAAGACAAGTGGGGGCTGCTTTCGGGGCTGGTGCTGCTGCTGCCGCACGGGTTTGAAGGCCAGGGGCCGGAGCACTCG
>JAXIPK010000048.1:0-4313 GCA_045402975.1 Acidobacteriota bacterium | reverse complement strand
TCGCCCACACGAGCAACGCTCCCTCCTCCCGGAAGCGCCTCATGTCGTCGGCGCTCTTGAACCAACGCGATTGATAACCGTCGGGCACCGGCCTCGGATCGGGGATGCGCGAATGCTGAGTCTCGCTGAAGCCGGCCTTACGGAAGAGCTCGCACCATTCGTCGCCGGAAAACAAGTGCGTCGCCACCGCCAACTTGTCGCGCCACTGATGCGAATAGACATTCTCTTTGTAGAGATTGATGAGCAGGCGCGCTTCCCCACCCGGCTGCAGCACACGCAGCATCTCGCGGCAGCCGTGCGACGGGTCGGGCCAGTAGTAGGCCGACTCGATCGACACAATCTTGTTGAAGAAGTTTTCATCCCACGGAATGTCTTCGACGCCCGCCACAATGAACATCAGGTTGGCGCGTTCGGCGTAGCGCTGCCGCGCCCGCCGCACCATCTCATCGGCCACGTCCATGCCGACGACCTGGCCTTGCGGAACCTTGTCGGCCAGGATGCCGCACAACCAGCCCGCCCCGCAGCCCACGTCGAGAATCTTGTCGTTGGGCGCAAACTGCATCTGCGCCAGCATGCCGGCGGCGATGGCGGCGTGCTCCTCGCCCATCTCCTCCCCGCGCCCGGACTCCGCCCAACGGTTGAACTCCTCGCGGACACGCGCTTCAGCTTGCTGGAGCTGTTCGTCTTTCATTCCGGCAGGCAGCAGTTAGCGGGAGACTTTGCTCAGGAGCTCGACGAACTTCTCCTGGCGTTGTTTCTGGTCGAGCCCGAGGTACTTGTCCATCTGCTGGGTGGTGTTCATGGAGCAGAACTTCGGCCCGCACATCGAGCAGAAAGCGGCTTCTTTGTAGTACGGGTCGGCCAGCGTTTCGTCGTGCATCGAGCGCGCGGTCTCCGGATCGAGCGAAAGCTCGAACTGCTTGTTCCAATCGAAGAGGAAGCGCGCGTAGCTGAGCGCGTCGTCGCGGTCGCGCGCCCCCGGCCGCTTGCGGGCCACGTCGGCGGCGTGGGCGGCAATCTTGTAGGCGATGACGCCCTGGCGAACGTCATCCGGCCCCGGCAGGCCGAGGTGCTCTTTGGGCGTGACGTAGCAGAGCATCGAGGCGCCGTGCCAGCCGATCATGGCGGCGCCGATGGCGGAAGTGATGTGGTCGTAGCCCGGCGCAATGTCGGTCACGAGCGGCCCCAGCGTGTAGAAAGGGGCCTCGTGGCAGAGCTCCATCTCTTTCTTCACCTGGAGCTCGATCTGGTCCATCGGGATGTGGCCGGGACCTTCGATCATCACCTGGACGTCATGCTCCCAGGCTTTCGTTGTAAGTTCACCCAGCACTTTCAGCTCAGCGAATTGCGCCTCGTCCGATGCGTCGGCCAGGCAGCCCGGGCGCAGGCCGTCGCCCAGCGAGAAGCTGACGTCGTGCTTCTTGAAAATCTTGCAGATGTCGTCGAAATGTTCGTAGAGGAAGTTCTGCTTTCCGTGGAAAGCCATCCACTGCCCCAGCAACGCCCCACCGCGGCTGACGATGCCGGTGATGCGGTGACGGGTGAGATACAGAAACTCGCGCAGCACCCCGGCGTGGATGGTCATGTAGTCCACACCCTGCTCGGCCTGCTCTTCGATGACCTCGAGCATCAGGCTGATGGTCAGATCTTCGACGCGCTTCACCCGCGTGATGGCCTCGTAGATGGGCACGGTGCCGATGGGCACCGGGCTCGCCTCGATAATGGCGCGGCGGATGCGGGGGATGTCGCCGCCGGTGGAAAGATCCATCGCCGTGTCGGCGCCATACTTCACGCTCAGGCGGAGCTTTTCCAGCTCTTCGTCAATGTTGGACGTAACCGCCGAGTTGCCGATGTTGGCGTTGATCTTGCAGCGGAAGTTGGTGCCGATAATCATCGGCTCGAGTGACGTGTGGTGGATGTTGGCAGGGATGATGGCGCGCCCGCGGGCCACTTCCGCGCGCACAAACTCGGTGTCGGCCTTCTCGCGCTCGGCCACATAACGCATTTCTTCGGTGATGACGCTCTGGCGGGCGAAATGCATTTGGCTGACATTGCGCCCAGCGCCATTCGTGGGCAGGCTGGCGACCCGCTTCTCAATCCATTCGCCTCGGATGTTAGGCATGGGCGTTCTCCTTCTTGGAATACTCATTATCGCACCGCGCTGACAGGCGGTGCAACTCAAGCGCCTTCGGGCGTAAGCCGCGTCTCATAGTGAACAGAGCGCGGGTCGAAGTGGGAAAGCAGCTTCCTGGCCTCGGGCGGCACAACGGCGGCTTCGTGGTCCTCTCCGGCAAAGGCGCGCACGGCGTCCATGGAATCCCAGAGAGTCACGGTAACGAATTCGATTTCGCTCTCTGTCACCCGGCGCAACAGATAGGCTCCCTTGTAGCCCGGGATGCGATGAATTCCGAGCAGCACTTCGCTTCGCAGCAGCGCTTCGTAGTCGTTGGCATTGACTCGCGTCGTCCAGCCGCGCCACAAACGAGCAATCATGGGGTTCAGCCTCCTTCGGCTCTATACGCGGCGCAGGGTCAGCAGGCTGATTTCCGCGGGGGCGTTGAGCCGCACCGGCATGGCGATGGTGCCGACGCCGCGGCTGACGTAGAGATGGCTGCCATTGCGTTCGTAGAGGCCACTGATGAAGGGCGTGATGAAGCGGGCGGGGCTCCAGCGATTATCCAGAATCTCCACCTGCACCTGCCCGCCGTGAGTGTGGCCGGCGAGCGTCAACTGGATGCCGAGGTCGGCGGCGCGCAGAAAAGGATTGGGGTTGTGCGTCAGTAGAATGTTGACCGCGTCGGTCCGAACCAGCTTTTCGACCCCGCGCAGGAAGTAGGGCTTCCAGCTCTCCGGCTCCAGCCCGCGCGGCTGGCGCTGGTAGTCCACGCCGATGAGATTTAGCTTGGCGCCGTTGATTTCAATCTCGGCGTTCTGATTGCGCAGGAGGCGCACGCCGCGCTCGGCGAAGAGACTGGTCGCCGTGTCGGTGACGCCGGCGTAGATTTCATGGTTGCCGAGGCAACCGAAGCTGCCGTGGGTGCCCTGAACTTGCGAAAGCTCCGCGATAGCTTCCGGCAAAGGGTCGCCGCGCGAGGTGAGGGTATCCCCGGTGTGGAACACAAGGTCGGCCTTGAGCTCGTGCGCCATGCCGGCGACGTGGCGAATCTCTTCCACCGGCATGAAGGCGCTGGCGTGGACGTCGGTGAGCTGCACCAGCCGCAGGCCGTCGAGCGCCGGCGGCAGATTGGGAATGGGCACGGTAACTTCTTCCACCACATAGAAGCCGCGGCTGCGAACAAAACCGTAGCCCACCATCACGAATGGAATCGCGCCGGCAACGCGGGTGGCGTTCTGCAAGAAGTAGCGGCGTTCGACCGAGACACCGTCCGGCCGGCTCGAGGCGCGCAGGGACGCGAGGCGCGCGACCAGCCAGCCGCCGCCGCGCACCATCTGCATGAAGAGAAACGCAAACAGCGAAGCCACCAGCCACAGGCTGAGCGGAATCATCAGCACCGGCGAGCGCAGCACCATGAAGACGGAGAGCAGCACCGGCGCGTTGTGCAGGTTCATCCAGCGGAACGGCACGAGAACAAAGACAGCGAGCAGCAGGATGAACCAGGCGTAGAGCGGAACACCCAACAGCCAGCGCTGCCAGGCCTGCGGGCAGGCGTACACCCGGCGGCGGCCCTGCCGGAACCAGTAGAGCTGCGAGGCGACCAGCACACCCAAGATGGAAAAGAAGATCAGACTGGCCAGGACAACCGGGAACATGGATTACTTGGCCGCTCCGCGGATGGCGGCAGTCAACCCCTCGGGTTGGGTGACGGGCGGCTGGCAGGCGCCGTTAACACAAACCAGCGCGCGCGGAAGACCATCGGCGGCGCTCAGGCCGCGAACAGTGGCGGCGAGGCCCGCCGGCAGCTGCTCGGCGGACGCCGATTGAGGATCGAGCGTGAGCACAGCCTTGCCGAAGCGGAAGGCGGTGTTGGCCGCGCGCTCAAGCTCTGTGGTGCGAGCCTCGGATTTCTTTCCGACAATCACGACTTCGAGCGGATGGCGCACATGCAGCAGCGCCGCCAGGCCGTAGGTGGCGGCGAAGAGCCCGTACTGCTCGGCGACACCGGCGAACGCTTCGAGAGTTGCTTCCGCCTTCTGGGCGTAGGTGCGGTTCATCGTGTAGCTGGCCAGGCGGTCGAGCACCAACGCAGCGATGGGATTGGCGGCCGGCGTGGGCGAATCCTGAAACGGCTTTCGGGGAACGTCCACGCCCTCGGCAATCGCGGGCGCGCCCTTCGGGCGGTCGAAGAAACCAC
>JAXIPK010000223.1:0-16363 GCA_045402975.1 Acidobacteriota bacterium | reverse complement strand
GAGGTCATGAAAATCCTTACCGTGTGGGCTACGGTGTCGCTGCCCCTGGTGGTCATCACCGGCTACTTTGGGATGAACTTTGAGCACCTGCCGCTATTGCAATCGAAAGCGGGAGCGGTGATCACCACCGCGGGCATGATTCTCCTGCCGGCGGGGCTCCTTATCTGGTTCCGCCGGCGCGGCTGGATCTAGAGTTTTTCAGACTGAACCCAGGGCACGGTTGAGGTCGGCGATCAGGTCTTCGACGTCTTCGATTCCCACGGAGATTCGCACCAGGCCGTCGGTGATGCCGATTTTGGCGCGCTCTTCGGCCGGAACCGAAGCGTGGGTCATGGTGGCCGGGTGTGAGATGAGCGTCTCCACGCCGCCCAGGCTCTCCCCCAGCGAGCAAACCTTTACTTGGCGCAGCATGCGCTGGGCGGCTTCCAGCGAACCTAACTCGAACGACAGCATGGCGCCGAAGCCCTTCATCTGCCGCTTGGCCAGCGCGTGCTGCGGGTGCGAGGGCAGTCCGGGGTAGTACACGTGTTTCACCTTGGGATGCTTCTCGAGGTATTCGGCGATGGCCTGGGAGTTTCTGTTGTGCTGCTCCATGCGCACGGCCAGGGTTTTGACGCCGCGCAGCACCAGCCAGCAGTCCATCGGTCCCAGGATGGCGCCGGCGGATTTCTGGATGAGGTAGAGCCGGTCGCGGTCTTCCTGGCGGCGGAGGATGACGGCGCCGCCGATGGAGTCGCTGTGCCCGTTGAGGAACTTGGTGGTGGAATGCACGACCATATCGGCGCCGTACTCGAGCGGCCGCTGGAGGTAGGGGCTCATGAAAGTGTTGTCCACGACGAGCTGAAGGTTGCGAGCGCGGGCGATGCGACTCATCTCTGCGAGGTCGCTGATTTCCATGGTGGGGTTGGTGGGTGTCTCGACGTAGAGCAGGCGCGTGTTCTTCTTGACCGCCTTCTCGACGTTTCCGGCGCAGGTGGTATCCACCCAGCTCACTTCCAGTCCGAAGTTCACCAGCACCCGGGTGAAGAGCCGGTAGACGCCGCCGTAGACGGCGTGGGAGCAGATGACGTGGTCGCCGCTCTTGAGCAGCGTCATCACGGCGTTGATGGCGGCCATGCCGGAAGCGAAGGCCAGGGCGTGCGAGCCGCCTTCGAGCCGGGCGAGGTTGCGCTCCAACGCGGTGCGGGTGGGGTTGCCGGAGCGCGCGTACTCGTAGCCCTTGTTCTTGCCCAGCTCCTCCTGCACGTAGGTGGAGGTCTGGTAGATGGGCACGATGATGGCGCCGGTGGAGGGGTCGGGCTCCTGCCCGACGTGAATGGCATCGGTGGCGAACCCCATGGGGTCAACTCCTTTTGTGGCGGGCTCTGCCCGCCGAGTGGTCGTGCTAGAATCGAGATACCCGCGGAATCAGTACACTAGCACGGCGGCCGCGGCTCTGTCCAAGCAGCGGGCGCCGGCGGCTGAAACGAATGGGACGGCACACCAAGGCGACCGCAGTACTTCTCGCAGTGGCGCTGGCGTTGCCCGCCTGGGCGCAGAAAAACAAAGACGTAGAAAGAATCGGCGAGCGCGACATCAACAAAGGCTCGGTGAACCTGTACTCGCTGGAGCGGGAGATTGCGCTGGGGCAGCAACTGTCGTCGCAGGTGGAAGCGAGCTCGCGCCTGTTGCGCGACTCCCGGGTGCAGGGCTTTGTGGACGATGTGGTGCAGAACCTGGTGCGCAACTCGGATTCGCAGGTGCCGTTCACGGTGAAGATTATCGACTCGGATGAAGTGAACGCGTTCGCTTTGCCCGGCGGCTACCTCTACGTCAACACCGGGCTGATTGTGGAGGCCGAGACGGAGTCCGAGCTGGCGGGCGTGCTGGCGCATGAGATCGCCCACGTGACGGCGCGCCACACCACCAAGCAGGCCAGCAAGCGCACGTTGATGGAATTGTTTTCGCTGCCGCTGATTTTCGTCGGCGGACCCGTGGGCTACGGCATCCAACAGGCGATGGGGCTGGCGGTGCCGCTGGCGTTTCTGAAGTTCAGCCGCAACGCCGAGCGCGAGGCGGACTACCTGGGACTTCAATACGCCTACGAAGCGAACTACGACCCGACGGCGCTGGTGGATTTTCTGGAGCGGATGGCGCAGCAGGACCGCAGCCGGGTACCGACGGTGTTCTCGAGTCATCCGATGACCAAGGACCGCATCCAGCGGGCGCAGGGCGAGATTGCAGCGGTGTTGCCGACGCGGCCCGAGCACGTGGTCTCTACCTCGCGCTTTGAAGCGGTCAAGGGCTACCTGCAACGGATTCAGCGGGCCAATTGGGTGTACGCCGGGGCCGAGGAAGGACCGAAGTTGCGGCGCCGCACGGATGCGGAGACGTCGGAGAAGAAAAGCGGAGGCAAGGAATGAGGCGAGTCGGGATTGTGGGTGTGGTGGCGCTGCTGGCGCTGCTGGTCGCGGCGGGACCAGTGGGCGCGGGCGAGGAGGAGCTTCGCCTCGAAGTCGTAGTGACGGCGGAAGAAACCGGCAAACCCATCCCCGGCGCTTCGGTCTACGTGAAATACACCGAAGAACGCTTCCTGCGCAAGGACAAGAAGGAAGAGTTGACGGGAAAGACGAACGAAGAGGGCCGGGCGGTTGTCCCCGGGGTGCGGGCGGGGAAGGTGCTGGTGCAGGTGGTGGTCAAGGGTTGGAAGACGTTCGGCCAGCAGTACGAGGTCGCGGGGCCCAAGCAGACAGTCGAAATCAAGCTCAAGCCCGCCAAGAGGTGGTATTGAACCGGCGGCGGGGCAATCCTCTCACCAAAGTCGCGCGACGCGACCGCGAGTCGAAATATTTTTTCGCTCACAGCGCCAACTGCTGCATAGGTGTGCAACTCAAAAAAAGCAGTTGGCAGGCCGAGCGTTACTCGATACTCGCACGTCCTTTTCCACAAACTTTTCAACATTTCTGTTGAAAAAATAATCTGCTGAGCTGGATTTGTTTTCAGGCCGGGGGCTCAACGATAGCCCGCATCGCTTCTTCGGAGGTGAAGCGAATGATGCGCGGGTAGTCGGCGCCCAGCAGGTGCTCCAGCCGCTCGGTGTTCATCACGTAGGAACCGGCAAAGTAGGGGTAGGCCTCGGCAGGGACGGGCGAGACGCCGAGCGCCCAGAAAAGCCGGTAGAGAAACCCGACGAAGCGGTAGGAGCCGAGGCGGACGACCGGAACGCGGCCGACGCGCCCGATGTCGGCGGCGGTGAGCGGCGAGCCACGCCCCTGAGCGTTCAGGATCACCAGCTTGCCGCGTTCGAAGTTGTGGCAGAGCCAAGCCATCAGGCGGGCGGCGTCGTCAATGTGCATGAACTGGTAGAGGCCGTCGTAGTCGGAACCCCGGGGCAGGAGCAAGGGCAGCTTCCAGCGCCGGCGGGCCAGCCAGCGCCCGAACCAACTGCGGCGCGCGGGCTCGCCGCGCAGGGAGTGCACGATGAAGTTGTCCACGTTGTGCCCGAGGAAGATGTGCCCGCGCACGATGTAAACCGAGCAGCCATTCAAGCGCGGGAAGCGGTCGCGGCAAAGCTGGTCGGTTTCCTTCTTGTGCAGGGCGTAGGTGTAGGTGTGGGGCTGTTGCGGAAAGTCCTCATCCACCGGGCCGGGAAGCATGGGGCCGTAGCTGGTGACGCTGGAAAGGTACAGAAAGAATTGGACTTGGGGGCGGGGTTTATTGACGCGCTCGATGGCGTCCAACAGGTGGCCGGTGCCTCGGACGTTGATTTCCCATTGCCGTTGGCGGTCGGTGGCGCCGGTGCGAGCCGGGTCGAGAACGAAGGCCAGATGAACCACCATTTGCACCTGAGCCTCGCGGATGAGGTTCTCGAGCACGTCGGGGGCGTCGGGTTGGGAGAGGTCGAGTTGGCAGAACTCAACCTGGGGGTGGTCGACGCGGGGCCGGAAAAGGTCAATCCCGACCAAGGGGTGCTCGCCGAGCAGAGGCGCCAGGTGCTGCCCCAGGTTGCCGGAGAGGCCGGTGACAAGGATGGTAGGCCGAGGGGATGAATTGGGGGCACTCATAGGGCGGCTCATCTTAGCGAGGCGAACCCGGAAATACCAGAGCCGCGGCGCGCGGCCATCGGGGCAACGGCTTGAGAGGGAAGCAGTTGGGTTTGCTTGACACCGGCCCCAAATTCTCCTACGATTCGGGCACCACTATGGGACGGGGTGACGGTGTCCGCACGGCTGGGTGAAATCCTCATCAAAGAAAAGCTGGTGACCAAGGAGCAGCTCGACCAGGCTCTGGCGCACCAGAAAAAGAGCGGCGGCCGCTTGGGCGGAGCGCTGGTGAAGCTAGGGTTCATCAGCGACGAAGAAATCACCGGGGTGCTGTCCCGCCAGTACGGCGTTCCCGCCATCAACCTGAGTTACTACGAAGTGGACGGCGCGGTGGTGAAGCTGGTGCCGCAGGAAACCGCGACGCGCTACCAGGTGGTGCCGCTCTCCCGCGTGGGCTCGACGCTCACCATTGCCATGGCCGACCCCACCAACGTCTTCGCCATGGACGACATCAAGTTCATGACGGGACTCAAAGTCGAGCCCGTGGTGGCCTCTGAGTCGGCCATCACTGAAGCCATCTCCAAGTTCTACGGCAGTAGCGGAGGGACCTCGGAGCAGGAGCTGGAAAAGGTGATGGCGCAAATTGGCGCCGAAGATGCCGACGTCGAGCTTGCCGAGGAAGAAGAGGAACTTTCCGCCGCCGAGCTCGAGCATGCCGCCGAAGATGCGCCGGTGATCAAGCTGGTCAACCTGATTCTGACCGAAGCGCTGCACAAGGGCGCGAGCGACATCCACATCGAGCCCTACGAAAAGGACTTCCGTGTCCGCTTCCGCATTGACGGCGTGCTGCACAACTTCATGAACCCGCCGCTCAAGCTCAAGGATGCCATGACCAGCCGCATGAAGATCATGGCCAAGCTGGATATTTCCGAGAAGCGACTGCCGCAAGACGGCCGCATCATGCTCAAGCTCACCAAGGATGGGCGCAAGAAGGAGCTGGACTACCGCGTCTCCGTCTGCCCCACCCTGCACGGCGAAAAAATCGTCATGCGGCTGCTGGACAAAGAAAACCTGCGGCTGGACATGACCAAGCTGGGCATGGAGCAGGAGTCGCTGACCAAGTTTGAGAAGGCCATCCTGAAGCCTTACGGGATGGTGCTGGTCACAGGGCCGACGGGCAGCGGCAAGACCAACACCCTTTACAGCTCCGTGGCGCGGCTGAATCAGCCCGACACCAACATCATGACGGCGGAAGACCCGGTCGAGTTTCAGTTGATGGGGATCAACCAGGTGCAGATGAAGGAGCAGATCGGGTTGAACTTCGCCTCGGCGCTGCGCTCCTTCCTGCGACAGGATCCGAACATCATCCTGGTGGGAGAGATTCGCGACTTTGAGACGGCGGAGATCGCGGTCAAGGCGGCGCTGACTGGCCACCTGGTGCTCTCGACGCTGCACACCAACGACGCCCCCAGCACCATCAGCCGGCTGATGAACATGGGCATCGAGCCGTTCCTGGTGGCGACCTCGGTTCACTTGATCTGCGCCCAGCGGCTGGTGCGGCGGGTCTGCACCGAATGCAAAGAGGAAGTGCACCTGCCGCCCCAAGCGCTGATTGACGTGGGCTACTCCCCCGAAGAAGCCAAGACCACCAAGGTCTACAAGGGCAAGGGGTGCGAGCGCTGCAACGGCAGCGGCTACAAAGGCCGCACCGGGCTCTACGAAGTGATGGAGATCAACGACGAGCTGCGCGAGCTGGTGCTGGTGGGCGCCTCGGCGCTGGAATTGAAGAAAAAGGCGATTGAACAGGGTATGATTACGCTGCGGCGCAGCGGGCTGATCAAGATCGGCCTGGGAATGACGACCATCGAGGAAGTGATTCGCGAGACGGTGATTTAGGGGGGGAACGCGTGGCCACGCTCAGTTTGACCGAGTTGCTGAAGAAGATGCTGGAGACCGGCGGGTCCGACCTGCACATCACCACCAACAGCCCGCCGCGCATCCGGGTGGACGGTAAGCTGCGCGCCGTGGACGGACTGGAGCCGCTGACCGCGCCGGAGACCAAGCAGCTCGCTTACAGCGTGCTCACCGACGCCCAAAAGCACCGCTTCGAAGAAAACTGGGAACTGGACTTCAGCTTCGGCATCCGCGGGCTGGCGCGCTTCCGCGCCAACGTGTTCATGCAGCGCGGCGCGGTGGGGGCCGTCTACCGGACGATTCCGTGGCAGATCAAGAATTTCGAAGAGCTGGGCCTGCCGCCGGTGGTGAGGATGCTGTGCGAGAAGCCGCGTGGGCTGATCCTGGTGACCGGGCCGACGGGCAGCGGCAAGTCCACCACCCTGGCGGCCATGCTGGACAAAATCAACTCCGAGCGGCCGGAGCACATGATCACGGTGGAAGACCCCATCGAGTTCATCCACTCGCACAAGAAATGCCTGGTGAACCAGCGCGAAGTGCACACCGACACCAAGTCGTTCTCCAACGCGCTGCGCGCGGCGTTGCGCGAAGACCCCGACATCGTGCTGATCGGCGAGATGCGCGACCTGGAAACGATCGAGTCGGCGCTGCGCATCGCCGAGACCGGCCACTTGACCTTCGCCACCCTGCACACCAACTCGGCGGTTTCGACCATCAACCGTATTGTGGACGTGTTCCCCTCGCACCAGCAGTCGCAGGTGCGGGCGCAGCTCTCGCTGGTGCTGGAAGGTATCATGTGCCAGGCGTTGCTGCCGCACACCAGCGGCAAGGGGCGCGTGCTGTGCCTGGAAATCCTGGTGCCCAACGCCGCCATCCGCAACCTGATCCGCGAAGACAAGATCCACCAGATTTACTCCGCCATGCAGACTGGACAGGACAAGTTCGGGATGCAGACGTTCAACCAGTCGCTGGCCACGCTGTACTTCCAGAAGAAAATCACGCTGGATGTGGCGATGGCGCGGACTTCGATTCCCGATGAGTTGCAGGACATGATCAGCCGCGGCCCGTCGTCGATCGGACAATCGGCGGCGCGCGCGGCTACGCCAATGAAGCGGTAAGGAACTCGACCCCAAGGAGGCAAGGACCCCATGCCAACCTACGCTGTACGAGGAATGACCGCAACCGGAGAGCGCTGGGAGCGTGACCTGACCGCCGCCAGCCGCTCCGAGCTCGAAGCGCGCCTGGCTCGCGAGCGCATCCGGCCGATGGTGATTCGGGAGAAGGGCCGGGAGTTTGTCATCCCCATTTTCGGCGGAGGCGTGAGCGCCAAGGAGATGTCTATCTTCACGCGGCAGCTCTCGACCATGATTGATGCCGGCCTGCCGCTGGTGCAGTCGCTGGAAATTCTGGCCAGCCAGCAAGATAACAAGACCTTTCAGAAAACCCTCACCGGAGTACGCTCCGCGGTAGAGTCGGGTTCGACGCTGGCCAACGCGCTGCGCCAATTCCCGAAGGTCTTCGACGACCTCTACACCAACATGGTGGAGGCGGGGGAAGCGGGCGGTATTCTGGACAACGTCCTGCAGCGCCTGGCGGTCTACATCGAGAAGAACGTCAAGCTGAAGGCGGCGGTCAAGTCGGCGATGATTTACCCCACGGCGGTTATCGCCATCATGATGTTGATCGTGTTCGCGCTGATGAAGTGGGTGGTGCCGGTCTTCACCAAGCTGTTCCTCGACCTGGGAGTGGCGCTGCCGCTGCCGACGCGCATCGTCATGAACATCAGCTTTGTGGTGCAGAGCTTCTGGTGGCTGATGGGGCTGGGGTTGGTGGGGGCAATATTCGCGGTGCGAGCCTACTATGCCACGCCGGGGGGGCGTTACCTGATTGATTCCATGCTGTTGAGGATCCCTCTGATTGGCATCCTGTTGCGGAAGGTTGCCACGGCACGCTTCTGCCGGACGCTGGGAACGCTGCTGTCCAGCGGCGTGCCCATCCTGGACGGGCTGACCATCACGGCGCGGACCTCGGGCAACGCGGTGATCGAGAAGGCGCTGCTGGCGGTGCGCAAAGCGGTGGAAGAAGGCCGCACGCTGGTAGAGCCGTTGAAGAACAGCGGCGTCTTTCCCAGCATGGTCTCGCAGATGATTGGCGTGGGCGAGCAGACCGGCGCGCTGGACGCCATGCTTTCCAAGATCGCCGACTTTTACGAAGAAGAGGTAGACACGGCGGTCAAAGACTTGCTTACCATCATGGAGCCGATCATATTGGTCATGATCGGCGTTATCGTCGGCGGCATCGTGATTTCGCTCTACCTGCCGCTGTTCGACCTTATCGGCAAACTGGGCTCGTAAGGCGGACGACCACGCGGACGCGCACGGCCCGGGCTGAGGCATGAGCAGCCCACGCCAACTGCACGACTGGCTTTCCTGGCTGGTCAAAGTCCGGATCCTGGTCATCACCTTTCTGCTGGGCATCGAGTTGGTGATCCGGCAGGTGGTGCCCTCGCCGGTTCCGGTCAAGTACTTCCTCTCGCTCATCCTGGTGGCGTACGCGGTGGCGATCTTCTACGCCATCCTGCGCGGGCTCGACCTCGATCCCTACCTGCAGGCCTACGTGCAACTGGCGGTGGACCTGGTGATGGTGACCGGGTTCGTGTATCTGACCGGCTCGGCGGACAGCTACTTTGTGCTGCTCTACCCGCTGGAGATTATCGTCGCCAGCATTCTGCTCTCGCGGGTCGGGTCGTTCCTGGTGGCGGCGCTGAGCTTCATCTGCTTTGCGGGCGTGGTGAACGCCGGCTTCTTCAAGCTCATCCCCGTTCTCTATCCCTTGAGCCTCGGCGTCTGGCCGCTGCAGTTGCAGCTCACCATCAACCTGTTCGCCTTCATGGGGGTCTGGTATCTCTCCAGCCAGTTGGCGGAGTCGCTGCGGCGCGCCGGCGTGGCGCTGGAGTACAAGCTGGAGGAGCTGGAGGAGCTGCAGGCGTTCAACGAGAACATCGTGCAGTCGATGCGCGGCGGCCTGCTGACGACGAACCTGGGAGGCCGCATCCTGCTGCTGAACCCAGCAGGAGAAGAGATTCTGGGAGTGACGGCGCATCGCGTGCGCGGCCAGACGCTGAGCGAAGCCTTTCCCGACCTGGTGGCGCTGCTGCCGTTGCAAGGGCGGTTCCCCGGCGGAGGCCGGCAGGAGTTGACGGTGCGCACGGCGGACGGGCGGGACAAGATGCTGGGCGTCACAGTGTCGCAGTTGCGCACGCGAGAAGGCACGCAAAGCGGCTACGTTTACAACTTCCAGGACCTGACGGAGTTGAAGCGGCTGGAAGCCGAGGTCCTGCACAAGGAGCAGATGGCGGCGCTGGGGCGGATGGCGGCGGCGATTGCGCATGAGATCCGCAACCCGCTGGCGGCGATTGCCGGCTCGGTGCGGCAACTGGCGCGCTACGCCGCCATGGGCGAGGACGAACACAAGCTGGTGGACATCGTCAACCGCGAATCGGAGCGGCTGAACCGGCTGGTGGCGGACATCCTGACCTACAGCCGCGGCAAGCCGCCGCGGCGCGAGCCCACCGACCTGCGGCCGCTGCTGGAAGAAACGCTGCTGCTGATGGAGCGCCATCCGCAATTCAACGGCCGGATTCGAGTGGAGAAGCAGTTGCCGCGGCAGGCAGTGATGGCCAATGTGGACTCCAGCCAGATGCGGCAAGTGCTGTGGAACCTCTGCGACAACGCGGTGCGGGCCATGCCGGAGGGCGGGGTGCTGCGCGTGGACTTGGAAAGAAGCGGAGGCCGAATCCGGCTGCGAGTGGCCGACACCGGAATGGGAATGTCACCGGCGCAACGGGAAAAGATTTTCGAGCCCTTCGAAAGCGAGTTCCCCGGAGGCACCGGGCTGGGACTGGCCGTGGTGTATCAGATCGTGCAGGCGCACGGCGGCACGGTGGCGGCCGAGGGCGGGGAACCGAGCGGGACGGTGTTCAGCGTCGAGCTGCCCGCCGCGTGACCCTCTGCTACACTACAAACGTTTGAAACCACGGATGCACGGACGGAAATGGCGACGCTGCTGATCATTGACGACGAGCCCATCGGCGAAAGCCTGGCGGTGGCGTTCCGGCGCGGGCAGTACGAGGTGACGCTGGCGCACAACAGCCGCGAGGCGCGGGCGCGGCTGGAGCAGCAGTTGTTCGACATCATTGTGTGCGACATCACGCTGCCGGACGGCAACGGCATCGAGCTGCTGGAGTTCGGCCGCCAGGTGAGCCCCGACTCGGTGTTCCTGCTGATGACGGGCAAGGAGCACCCGCAGGAGCTGATCATCCAGGCGCTGAATCTGGGCGCCGACCGCTACATCGTCAAGTCCGACCGCACCATCGAGGAAGTCGAATCGGTGGTGCACCGCGTGGAAGAATTCCTGCGCACACGGCGGGAGCGCGACCTTCTCCAGCGGGCGGCGCGCGAGCTGGCGCGGGACAACATCATCGGGCAGAGCCGCGTGCTGCGAGCGGCATTGGATACGGCGCGCGCCATCGCGCCGACGAACAGCACGGTGCTGGTGACCGGCGAGAGCGGGACGGGCAAGGAGCTGGTGGCGCGGCGCATCCACGAGCTCAGCCCGCGCTACGACCGTGCATTTGTGTCGCTCAACTGCGGCGCCTTCCCCGAGACGCTGCTGGAAAGCGAGCTGTTCGGCTACGTCAAAGGGGCGTTCACCGGAGCGACGCACAGCAAGCCGGGGCTGTTCCAAGCAGCGCATGGCGGCACCCTTTTTCTGGACGAAATCGGAGAGATGAGCCTGCCGATGCAGGTCAACCTGCTGCGGGTGCTGCAGGAACGCAAAGTCCGGCCGCTGGGCGCCACCGAAGAAGTGAGCGTGGATGTGCGCGTCATCGCCGCCACCAACAAAGACCTGCGGCAACTGGTGGGCGAGAAGATTTTTCGCGAGGACTTGTACTACCGCATCACCGTCATCCCGCTGCACATGCCGCCGCTGCGTGAGCGCCCCGAGGACATCCCGCTGCTGGCGCTGCATTTCCTGCAAAGCTTCAGCGAGCAGATGAACAAGCCGCTGCGCGGGCTTTCGGTGGAAGCCCTGGAGGCGCTGCGCGCCTACTCCTGGCCCGGGAACGTGCGCGAGCTCGAAAACGTGATCGAGCGGGCAGTGGCGCTGGAAACCGGCGAGGAAATCGGCCTGCGCAGCCTGGCGGAGCAAATCAGCCGCATCCCCACGCGGGCCCCGGGGCAGGTGCTGATCCCCGAGGAGGGAATCGATTTCCAGAAGCACATCGAAGAGCAGGAGCGCGCCTACCTCCAGGCGGCCCTGGAACAGGCCGCCGGAGTACGAACGCGCGCCGCGGAGCTGCTCGGAATGTCCTATCGCTCGTTTCGGCACTACGCGAAAAAGCACAGCCTTTAGACATTTTCTGTCAATCCAAGAGCGACCCTTTAGGTCAATCGGGCACGTAAGTGGTATGAGTCCGAAGACAGAACGCGCTGCGCTTTGTGTTACTTAGACAGTTTTTTCTAAATGGAACGCCAAGTGCATACCACTAAGCGGGTGGTTCGGGGTGGCTCCAGGAGTCGGTTCAAAAACGCCCCCGCCACACAAGGAGAAAAACTAGAGATGAGGAATCGAGAGAAAGGCTTTTCGCTGATCGAATTGCTGATCGTGGTGGCGATTATTCTGATTATTGCGGCTATCGCCATCCCGAACCTGTTGCAGTCGCGGCAGCGCGCCAACGAGACATCGGCGGCGGGCTCGCTGCGAACCGTCAACACCTCTGAGGTTACGTTCCAGACGACCTACGGCGTGGGCTTCGCCAACAACCTGCTCACGCTGGGCCCGGGTGCTGGTTTGCCGTACACTTGTACCAACGCCGGTTTGATTGACAACGTGCTGGCGTCCGGTTTCAAGAGCGGCTACAACTTCGCGGTTGTTCCGGGCCCAGGTGGTGCACCGCTTCCGGCTGGCGTAGGCGTGCCTCCAGGCGGTTGCCCGACTTGGGGCGTTTCGGGCTACGCGTACCAGGCCATGGCTCAGCCGAACCAGGGCAAGCGCGGCTATTACTCCGATGACTCGGGCGTAATCCGCTTCTGTGTTGCTCCGGACCCGGCCGCGCCGTGCGGCGCCACCTTCACTGACGCGGCTCTGCAGTAACTCAGTGCTGGTGTGATGTCTTTGGGGGGAAGCCTTGCTTCCCCCCAAATCTTTTTGGTAGGCTGCGTTTCCGAGGGTGCTGGGGAGGAGAGAATGAAGCGTCGGGTTGAAGCCGGGTTTTCGCTGATCGAGCTGCTGATTGTCGTCGCCATTATTCTGGTGATTGTCGCCATTGCCATCCCCAATCTGCTGCAGTCGCGCATGGCGGCCAACGAGACCTCGGCGGCTTACACCTTGCGCACGCTGCACACCGCCTTCGTCACCTACAGCACCACCTATCAGAACGGCTACCCTCCGGCGTTGGACACGCTGGCTCCTGGGCCGGGCAACGTCACCACCTGCGACCTGGCCGGTCTGGCGGAACCCATGCTGGCCATCAATCACATCAAGGCCGGCTACGTCTTCACCTACACTCCCGGGCCAGCCCTGCCGGTTACGGCCGTCGGGTGCGCCGCGCCTGGCGTCACCACCTTCACCCTCAACACCGACCCCGGGCCCAACGGCTCGGAGCGAGGCCGCGTGGGCCGCAAGTCTTTCTACATGGACGACACCGGCATCATTCGCTTCAACATGACGACCGCTGCCGGCCCCAACGACGCGCCCATCCCGGCCGGCGGCTAGCTGCTCGCCCCTAGGCAATTGCCTCACTACGCCCTCGCGGTGTATTTTCTCCCCTGCCGAATGCGGCACCGAACTGACTGATGCCTGCGCTTGAAATCTCGGACCTCACCAAGGACTACCTGGTCGGCTTCTGGCGCAAGCGCCCCAAGCGCGCGCTCGACCACCTGAACCTCGCGGTCGAAGAAGGCGAAATCTTCGGCCTGCTGGGTCCTAACGGAGCGGGGAAGACGACGACGCTGAAGCTGCTGATGCGCCTGGTCTACCCGACCTCCGGATCGGCGAAGCTCCTGGGGCGGCCGTTGGAGGACGTCGACGTCCATCGCCGCATCGGGTTTCTTCCCGAAGCGCCGTATTTCTACGACTACCTGACAGCGCGCGAGTTCCTCGACTACTGCGCCCAGCTTTTCGGTCTGAGCCGCGATGAGCGGCGCCGCCGGGTGGTGGAGCTTCTGGAGCGCGTGGGTTTGAAAGAAGCGGCCGACGCCGCCTTGCGGCACTTCTCGCGCGGGATGCTGCAACGCGTGGGCATCGCCCAGGCGCTCATCAACGACCCCGCGCTCATCTTTCTCGACGACCCGATGCTGGGGCTCGACCCGGTGGGCCGGCGCGAAGTGCGCGACCTCATCCTCGACTTGCGCCGCCGGGGAAAGACGGTGGTTTTCTCGACGCACATTCTTCCCGACGTGGAGGCGCTTTGCGACCGCGTCGCTATCCTGAACCGCGGGCGGCTGCACGGGCTGGGCCACCTCGACACGTTGCTGCAGATGAAGGCCAAGGCGCACGAAGTTCTGGTCGGTGAGCCCAGCGACGCCCTGGCGGCGGCGCTGCAAAGGATTGCCGGCGGCGTCCATCGCGCCGGCGACAAGCTCAACGCCACGGTCACGCCCGAGCAGCTCTTCGCCGCGATTGAGTGCGTGCGGCAGAACGGCGGGCGGCTGCTGGCGGTCACGCCGGTTCATGCTTCTCTCGAAGATTATTTTTTCGAAACCTTCGGCACCGAGAAAGTTCCCGAGCTCGAGGAGAAGGGCTGAGCCATGCAGCGGGTTGCGGCCATCGCCTGGAACACCTTCCGCGAAGCGGTGCGCGACCGCGTGCTCTACAACCTGATTCTGTTTGCTCTGTTGCTTATCGGGACGGCGATTCTCTTCGGGCAGATTTCCATCGGGGTGCAGACGCTCATCATCGTCAACCTCGGCCTCACGGCCATCACCTTTTTCGGGCTGGCCATCGCCATCTTCATCGGCATCGGGCTGGTCTACAAAGAAATGGACAAGCGCACGCTCTACGCCATGCTCTCCAAGCCGGTGCGGCGCTACGAGTTCATCCTGGGCAAGTTCGCCGGGCTGGGGCTGACGCTGCTGGTGAACGTGGCGCTGATGACGGTGGGGTTTTATCTGGCGCTGGCCTACGTGAAGGGCGGGCTGGACGCGTCGGACCTGCCGACGCTGGTGGCCATTTACTTCGTCTTTTTGCAACTGCTGCTGGCCACCGCGCTGGCGCTGCTGTTTTCGTGCTTCTCCTCGCCGGTGCTTTCGGCGGCGCTGACCTTCGGGCTGTTCATCGCCGGCAGCTTTTCTTCCGACCTGCTGGCGCTGAGCCGCGCCGTCGAGGCGCCGTGGCTGGAAGGGACGATGCGCGCCGTCTATTACATCATCCCCAACTTCCGCAACTTCAACGTGATTACAGCGGTGGCGCATGGCCATGGCGTACCGCCGGACATCGTCCTCTCCAACACGCTGTACGCGCTGGTCTACACCGGTCTGGTGGTCGGCGCCAGCGTGCTGATTTTTCAGA
This sequence comes from Acidobacteriota bacterium, assembly GCA_045402975.1. GTDB lineage: Bacteria > Acidobacteriota > Terriglobia > Acidiferrales > 2-02-FULL-67-57 > JACPRL01. The sequence goes on along the minus strand of JAXIPK010000223.1, from coordinate 1,856 downwards.
ACCGGAGTCTCAAGTAACCATGATTGCCGCGCGTCGCTGGGTTCCGCTGGTTCTCCTGGTCGGATTGATCGGCGGTTCCGCAGTGGTGCGCGTGCAGCAGGCTTTGGATTCTTCTCTGACGCCCTTGCAGGCGGAGGTGACGGAACTTTATCTGCCTTCCGGCGAGTGGGTGAAGCGGCTTTCGCTCGGCTACGACGGACTGGCGGCGTGCATTTACTGGACGCGCGCCGTGCAGCATTACGGCCACCAGCGCTTGGAGGCGAAGGCGGGTGGGCGACCGAACTACGCTCTCCTGTATTCGCTGCTCGACATCACCACCACGCTCGACCCCGAGCTGATTCTGGCCTACCGCTTCGGGGCCATCTTTCTTACCGAGCCGCCCCCGGGCGGCCCGGGCCGGCCCGACCTGGCGGTGAAGCTGCTGGAGAAGGGAATCGCGGCCAACCCCGACCAGTGGCGGCTTTTGTATGACCTGGGGTTCGTCTACTACCGCGCCGGGGACTCCCAGAGATCCTCCGAGGCTTTTCACAAGGGCGGTCAATATCCCGGCGCCGCTCCGTGGATGCGCGTGATGGCCGCCAAGGTGCTCACCGAAGGTGGCGACCGAGAAAAGTCCCGGGCCCTGTGGTACGAGGTTTACCAGAGCACCGACGACAAGGCGATTCAGGCCAACGCGCTCAACCATCTCGCGGGGCTCAAAGTGGACGACGACATTGAGCAACTGGAGAAGTTGATCCAGATTCACGCACGGAAGACCGGGACGCCGCCGCAGACCTGGAAGGACCTGATTGACGCCGGCGCTCTGCGCGGCGTGCCGGTGGACCCGGCCGGGTTTCCGTATCAACTCGCGCCCGATGGCCGCGTCTTTCTCGGCCGCGCCAGCCCCATCACTACTTCCACCTTGGGAAAGCAGAAATGAGCCGGAGAGGGGTGCTTCCTCTGTTGGCGCTCCTGCTGCTGGCCCCGCCGGTTGCGTCGGCCACGGATGAGACCGAGGCGGCGGTGCGCGGGGTTGAGCGGCACTACAACCGCGTTTCCACGCTGGAGGCAGAGTTCGTTCAGCGGCACACGCTGGGCGCGACGACGCTGGTCGAGTCGGGCCGCGTCTACTTCCGCAAGGGTGGCCGGATGCGCTGGGAATACGAGTCGCCGGAAGAGAAGCTGTTTCTCGCCGATGGAGAGTTCGCCTACCTCTACGTCCCGCAGGAAAAGCAGGTGCGGCGGCAGTCCATCAAGCAGGCGCCCGACTGGCAGGCGGCCTTTGCGCTGCTGCTGGGGCGCGTGGACTTGAAGCGGATGTTCGGGCGCCTCGAGCTGGTCGAGGTCCACCACCTCGACTCCCCGGCGCGGATGCAGTTGCGCGGCCAGGCGCGCTCCGCCAAGCAGCCTTTCACCGAAGTCTGGTTCGACTTGAACGACGCCTACCAGGTGCTGCGCATCGAGATTCGCCAGCGCGACGGCGGCCTGATGGAGTTCCACTTCCGCAACTGGCGCGAAAACCAGCCCCTCTCTCCCGACCTCTTCCGCCTGAGCGTTCCCCCCGGAACGGCCTGGGTCGACGAAGGCGCCCCCTAACGCGAAACGCCCGGACACCCCCCGGAAGGGGGTCTGGGGGCTTCCTGGGATGCCCCGCCCATGCGTTCCAATGCGTTCTGGACGCATAACGCATCCTCCCCCGCCTTCCCCCTCCCCGCTTGCCGTGGCCCCCGGAGGCCGCCTTTTCCTTCCGCCCCCGCGGTGCTACACTGATTCAATGTCCAGGGGTCACGGACCCGATGACTGAATTCACCTGCAAGGTCACCGATGACCGCGGCCAGGTTACCGTCCTGACCGAGCGGGCGGAGTCGGAAGGCGAG
>JAXIPK010000385.1:0-2025 GCA_045402975.1 Acidobacteriota bacterium | reverse complement strand
TCCAGACGACGGAGGGAACCAATCCATGCGAGTTTCATCCAAGCGAGCGCTGCTGAGCGTTGCCGCCGTGTGGCTGCTGGTGGGCAGCGCCGCCGCCGGTGTGCGCGTCGAGACCGAGCAGCGCGAGCCCGGCAGCAACGTGGCGCTGGGCCGCACTGTCTACTACCTCGACGCCAACCGCCTCCGCCTCGAAGCGCAAAGTGAAGAGGGCGAGGACATCGTCATCATTTTCCGCGCCGACCGCTCGCTCGCCTGGCTCATTGACCAGCGCGAAGGGACCTACGTCGAACTCACCCCGGAAAAAATCGCCAAGCTGCGCGAGCAGCTCGAGGCCCAGCGCCAGCAGATGGAAAAAGAGCTGGCCAAGCTCCCACCCGAGCAGCGCCAGGCCATCGAGCAGATGATGGGCGGACCGGCCGCTGCCGGTAGCGTCAGCTACCGGGCTGCGGGCCACGACGAAAAAGTCGGCGCCTACGTCTGCACCCGCTACGAAGTTCTGCAGCAGGACGAGCGCACCGCGGAAATCTGGGCGGCCCCGCTCGAGCAGCTTCACATTCAACCCGAGGAGTTCAAGACGCTGACTGACCTGGGGCGGTTGCTCGAGCCGCTGGGCGAGCAGGGGCCCGTCGGCCAGATCAAGCAGATGTCTTCGATGGAAGGCTTTCCCGTCCGCTCAGTCAGCTACGCCGCCGGCCAGGCCATCGCCGAGCAGCGCGTGGTGAAGGCGGAGCGGAAGACGTTCGAGCCCGGCCTGTTCGACCTGCCCCGCGGCCTGCGCAAGACCGACCCCAACGCCCAGCCGTAGCCGGTTCTCCAAAAAAGTAAGAGGCGGGACAGCAGGGAGCAGCGACTGTCCCGCCTCTAAGAGATGGTTGCGTCGTGCCGCAGCCCCGATTTTTCGGGGCACCCGCAGCCTAGCGGACGAACACAACCACCTTTCCATTCAAACGAATCTCGCGCAGTTCTCCATTGGCCCCAACCAGCACCGTGCCGCTGGTGGAACCGCCGTCAAGGGGCTTGATCTCCGCGCGCGCCTTAACCACTTCCTTGCCGTCGCGCGAAATCACCGCCTCACCATCCCCGTTCATCTTGAGCTTGTAGAGGCCGGGCTTGAGCTGGGTGCCGTTGAGGTTGGCGTCGCGGAGCAGCTTGAAGGAATGAGACTCGGCCGCCGCCAGGCTCGTGGCGACCAGGCCTACTAGTGCAATGACTGCCAGCAGCGTGATTGTCTTTCTCATGACCCCTCCTGTGGAGCGTTGGTTTTGTCCACGGTTCAGTCATCGCGCTGCGGGCCTCCGCGCCCTGTTCCGTGCTCAGTGCAATTAGACGACTCACGTCCGCCGGTGGTAGCAGAGCCCAATGTAAATTCTCTGTTACGGCAGCAGCTGCGTGCTGTCTTCTCGCACACACCCGGCTATACGGCTGACCATGGTACAAAGTTCCGCCGTTAACAACTTTTTACAATTGCCAAATTGGACTAGTTTTCGAAAATGACCTGGGCGAGAACGAACTGCTCGGTGTGCGTGAGCGAAAGAGCGATGTGGCGGACCCCGAGGCGCCCGGCAAACTCCTGGGCGCGCCCGGCGAGCTTCAACGTCGGCTGGCCAGTGGGAAGATTGGACACTTCGACGTCGAGCCAGCGCACCCCGCGCCGCCAGCCGGTGCCCAGCGCCTTGAAGGCGGCTTCCTTGGCGGCGAAGCGGGCGGCGTAGCGCTCAAACTTGTTGCGCTTGCTCTCGCAGTAGGCGATCTCGGCGGGCGTGAACACGCGCTTCAGGAAGCGCATGCCATAGCGCTCCACCGCCGACTGCACCCGCGCCGGCTCCGCAATGTCAATCCCCGTCCCAACAATCAATCTTAGCCACCCGAGCCCGGTGGCTTGTCCTGAGCGAAGCCGAAGGGCACCTGCCACCGGGGCATCCTGCTTCCCTTTGCCGTTGCATCGTTCACAAGACCGCTAGTGTATCATTTGCATTTGCGTTTGCTTTGTGGGTCGGGGCCTTGAGCCCCGACATCAGGAGTCTG
>JAXIPK010000278.1:0-2899 GCA_045402975.1 Acidobacteriota bacterium | reverse complement strand
GCGCGCGTTGGCGACCACTTGCTGGGCGTAGGCCTTGAACTCCGGCTCCATCGCTTCCTTGAGGCAAACCGCCTTGGCCGCGATGACGTGCACCAGCGGACCGCCCTGCTCGCCGGGGAAGACGACCCGGTCCAGCTCCTTGGCGAATTGTTCGCGACACAGAATCAATCCGCTGCGCGGGCCGCGCAACGTCTTGTGCGTCGTGGTGGTGACGAAGTGCGCGTGCGGCACCGGGCTGGGGTGCACACCGGCGGCCACCAGGCCGGCGATGTGGGCCATGTCCATCATGAAGAGGCAGCCGGCCTTCTGTGCGATGGCGGCCATCCGCACAAAGTCGATGATGCGCGGATAGGCGCTGGCGCCGGCCACCAGCAGTTTGGGCTTGTGCTCCTGCGCCAGCTTCTCCACTTCGTCGTAGTCAATCGTCTCGGTGTCGCGCCGCACGCCGTAGGGGACGAATTTGTAGTGCTTGCCGGAAAAGTTGAGCGGATGGCCGTGGCTGAGGTGGCCGCCGTGGCTCAGGTTCATCCCCAGCACGACGTCGCCTTCCTTCAGTACCGTTTCGTAGGTGGCGATGTTGGCCTGAGTGCCGGAGTGAGGCTGGACGTTGGCGTGCTCGGCGCCGAAAAGTTTCTTGGCGCGCTCGCGGGCCAGGCTCTCGACCACGTCGGCAAATTCGCAGCCGCCGTAGTAGCGCCGGCCGGGATAGCCTTCGGCGTACTTGTTGGTGAAGACCGAGCCGGTGGCTTGCAGCACGGCTTCGCTGGTGAAATTCTCCGAAGCGATCAGCTCGAGCGTTTCCGCCTGGCGGCGGGTTTCGCCGCAGATGGCGTCGTAGACCTCGGGGTCGACGTCGCGCAGCGAGCGGTTCATTCGGTCGACGGGTTTCATCACGACGGAACCGACTGGCAGCGGTCAATGTCGGAAATCTTGTCGATGCGGCGCTGGTGGCGGCCGCCGCCGAACTTGGTCTTCAGCCACTCGCGGACGATGGCGACGGCGTGGTCGGCATCCACCACGCGCGCGCCCACGCAGAGCACGTTGGCGTCGGTGTGCTCGGAAGCCATGCGCGCGGTGTAGGTGTCGTTGCAGGTGGCGGCGCGGATGCCGCGGAACTTGTTGGCGGTGATGGCCATGCCGATGCCGGTGCCGCAGACCAGGACGCCGCGGCTCGACTCCGCCTGCGAAACGCTGCGCGCCACCAGGCGCGCGTAGTCGGGATAGTCCACCGAGTCGGTGGTGTGCGTGCCGAAGTCAATGACCTCGAAGCCTTCTTTCTGCAGCTCTTCCTTGACGCGCTCCTTCACCTGGAAGCCGGCGTGGTCGGCGCCGAGGGCGATGCGCGGAGCACTTTTCTTGGCCATGGGATTCCTTTCTTCGCGATTCTCCCACAATCCTCGGGGGCCTTCAAGCGCGCGGGGCGAGGGTCAGGGTTTCTTCTGCGGGGTGGAGGAATCAGCGGGCGGGTTTTCCTGCGGCAGCGTGATGACGCGCTCGCCGGGACGGGCCATCTTCAACTGCTCGCGCGCGGCGCGCTCGACGGCGCGTGGGTCGCTCTTCAACGCCTGAATCTCTTCCGTCAGGCGCCGGTTCTCTTCTTCCAGGCGCTGGATTTCGGTTTCGAGGCGCTGCATCTCCTGCCGCTGGCGGCGCAGGGCCAAGTAGCCGTGGTCGCCGAAAACCGAGTGGACGGCCAGCGCCAGCAGGCCGCGTCCAATCAGGCTCATCCACAGTCGGCGGCGCACAGGGATGGGACGGGCCGGGGCCGGGCTCATTCGAGGACAAACCTCTTGGCAGCCTCGACCAGCGCCGCGGAGTCTTTTTCGGAGTGCGCTTCGCAGTAACAGCGCACCACGGGCTCGGTGCCGGAGAGCCGCAGCAGCACCCAGGAATCGTCACCGAAGAGCAGCTTGAGCCCGTCGGTGCGGTTGACGCTGGTCACGGGGCGGCCGTCGAAGTTCTTGGGGTCGCGCCGGATGCGGTCGAGCATCCGCTGCCGCACGGCTTCATCGAGGCGAAGATTGACACGCACCGGGAAGTAGGCGCCGACTTTCTTGAACAGCGCGCGCAACTGCTCGCCCAGTGAGGCGCCGCGGCGGGCTACCATCTCCGCCACCAGGAGGCAGGCGAGGATGCCGTCTTTTTCCGGCACGTGCCCGAAGGTGCTGAGCCCGGCGCTCTCTTCGCCGCCGATAGTGATCTTGTCCTGCTGGATGAGCTCGCCGATGTACTTGAAGCCGACCGGCGTTTCATGCACGGGCACGTCGTGATGGCGGGCGACGGCGTCAACCAGGTGAGTGGTGGCGACGCTGCGAGCCACGCCGCGCGGCCACTGCGGGCGCGTTTCGAGCAGGTAATCGAGCAGCAGAGCAATGATGTGGTTGGGGGAGATGTAGGCGCCGTCGGCGTCGAGGATGCCGAAGCGGTCGGCGTCCCCGTCGGTCGAGAGGCCCACCTGGGCGCCGCGCTCGGCCACCAGTTGGCGCAGCGGCTCGAGAATCTTGTCGGAGGGCTCGGGGGCGTGGCCGCCGAAGAGAACATCGCGGTGGGTGTGCAGGGCGTGGACCTCGATGCCGTGCTCGGTGAGAAAGCGGTCGAGGTAGCCCTTGCCGGTGCCGTAGAGCGGGTCGTAGGCGACGCGCAGGCCGGCGCGCTTCATCTCGGCGACATCAACCTTTTCGGCGAGCATCTCGAGATAAGCGGGCCGGGCGTCGATTTCCTCGACCATGCCGTCGGGTGCCGGCGCGGGCTCGGGAACGCCTTCGGACTGATGGCGCGCCGCCAGCCGCTCGAGTTGCTTGGTGACCTCGGGCAAGGCCGGAGCGCCGTTGGGGGTGGAGAACTTGATGCCGTTGTACTCGGGCGGATTGTGGCTGGCGGTGAAGTTGATGCCGCCGTC
>JAXIPK010000145.1:0-6526 GCA_045402975.1 Acidobacteriota bacterium | reverse complement strand
ATCCGCCCGCCCAAGGAAGACCGCCTCTACCGCGTCATGGTGGGTCCGCTGGCCGGCGATGACCTGGCCACCGCCGCGCAGCACCGCCTCGAGGCCCAGGGCTTCCGCGGCATCCTCCGGCGCTGATGGCCTTTCCGATTTCGCCCCTGCGCTACCCGACCGTTTACGCGCTGCTCTCCGGCGTCCTTCTGCTTCTCAGTTTTCCGCGGCCTCAGTTGACGTTGCTCGCCTGGGTCGGCCTGGCTCCGCTTCTCGTCGTTCTGACGCAGAAGCACGCCCGCTGGCGGCTCTTCCTCTACGGTTATCTGACCGGAGTGGTCTTCTTCGCCGGCAGTTGCTATTGGCTTTTTGGCACGATGCGGACCTTCGGCCACCTTTCTGTCCCCGCTTCTGCTGGCGTGCTGCTGTTGTTTGTCGTCACCGAAGCCGTCTTCTTCGGTGTGTTCGCCTGGGCGACGGGCGAGCTGGCGCGCCGCTGGCAGATGGGAGCGCTGCTGCTCTCGCCGTTGGCGTGGGTGGCGCTCGAGTGGTTGCGCACCTACGTTCCCGTCGGCGGCTTTCCCTGGAATCTTTTGGGCTATGCCATCGCGCCGCACACCGGCTGGGTGCAGCCGGCCGCCTATGTCGGTGTCTACGGGCTTTCTTTTCTCGTCGCGGCGGTGAACGCTTTCGTGGCCCTGTTCTGGCTGGCGCCGTCGCGCCGCAACGCCGTGCCGCTGGGCGCAGTCGCGGCAGGGCTGCTGGTTGCGTGGTTCGGCGGCACGCGGCTTCCTCCGGCTGCGGTTTCAGCCACGGTCGTGCTCATTCAAACTAATCTGCCGCAGCAGGAAGAGTTCGACCCGTTGTGGATTCAGAAACACACCGATGAGTTCGACGTCCTCGAACAGCTCACCCGCGACGCGGTGCGCAAGCTCGACGCTCCGCCGGCGCTGGTGGCCTGGCCGGAAATCCCCGCCTCCATCTACTTCAATCACGACCCGGTCATCCGCGCCCGTCTGATTTCACTGGCGCAGTCTCTCCGCGGCCACTTCCTCACCGGCATAGTGGACTACCGCCTCGAGGCCGACGGCCTCCAGCATCCCTACAACAGCGCCGTGCTGCTCGGTCCCGCCGGAGACTTCGTCGGCCAGTATGATAAAATTCATCTCGTGCCCTTCGGTGAGTACTTGCCGTTCGCGCGCTCGAAGCTGCTCGAGCCGCTGGTCAAGGAAGTGAGCGCCTTCCGGCCGGGGCATGACTTTGCCGTCCTGCCCACCGCCTCGGGGCGGCTTTCGGTGCTCATCTGCTACGAAGCCATTTTCCCCGCGCTGGTGCGGCGCTTCGTGGAGGGTGAGACCGGGGCCGAAGTTCTGGTCAACATTTCGAACGACGGCTGGTTCGACGACACGGCGGCGGCGCAGCACCTGAATATGGCGCGGCTACGGGCGGTGGAGACGCGGCGGTATTTGTTGCGCGCCACCAACACCGGCATCACAGCGGTGATTGACCCCTACGGACGCATCGTGGCCCGCGCCCCGCAGCGCCAGCGCGCCGTGCTGGTGGCCGGCTTCGCTCCGCAGACGACGCGCACGTGGTACACGCGGCTGGGCGACTGGCTGCCGTTTCTGTGCGCCGTAGTCGTCGTGGCGGCGCTGGCACGAAAACTTTGGATGGATAAACTGGAGGCAGCAGTCAGCCAATGAGAACCCCGGACGAGATGGAACAGGAGTTCGAGCGGCTTCGCCGCCACGCCACCGAGCTGCGGAGCTTCCTTTGACGCTCCCCGCCTGAAGTCCGAGCTCGCTGAGATCGACCAGAAACTGAATCAGCCGAGTACCTGGCAGGGTTCGCAGCAAGGCAAATGGCAGCCGCATTTTCCCGGGGTTACGCTCGATAGCACCCAGTCGATTCTCCAACGACGCAAGCGCATCGAGCGCAAGCTGGAGACGGACGCCAAGCTGGAGCGCGACCTCAGCGACCTCTCCACCTTGCTCGAGCTGGCTCATGAAGGCGAGACGGTGGGCAGTGAGCTAGAAGCCGGACTCGCCCGGCTCGCCGCCGACACCGAAGAGCTCGAGACCGAAATCCTTCTCTCCGGTCCGCATGACCACCGCAACGCCATCGTCACCATCCATCCCGGCGCCGGCGGCACCGAATCGCAGGACTGGGCCGAGATGCTGCTGCGCATGTACTTACGCTGGTCGGAGCGCAAGGGCTTTGCCGCCAGCATCACCGACATCACCCCCGGCGATGAGGCGGGGGTCAAGTCGGTTACGTTCACCGTTGAAGGGGACTACGCCTTCGGGCTGCTGCTCAGCGAAATCGGCGTTCACCGCCTGGTGCGCATCTCGCCCTTCGACGCCGCCGCCCGCCGCCACACTTCCTTCGCCTCCGTTTTCGTTACGCCCGAGATCGACGACAAGATTGAGATAGACATGAAGCCCGAAGACCTGCGCATTGACACCTACCGCGCCAGCGGCCACGGCGGCCAGCACGTCAACGTCACCGACTCCGCCGTCCGAATCACTCATCTACCCCCGGGCCTGGTCGCCCAGTGCCAGAACGAGCGCTCCCAGTACAAGAACAAGGATGTTGCCATGAAGATTCTGCGCTCGCGCGTCTACCAGCACGAGCTCGACAAGCGCCTGGAAACCGCCCGCAAGCTGGAAGAAACCAAAGCCGACATCCGCTTCGGCAGCCAGATCCGCTCCTACGTGCTTCATCCCTACCGCCTCATCAAGGACCACCGCACCAAGTTGGAAATCGGCGACGTTGATTCCGTCCTCGACGGCAGGATTGATCCCTTCATCCGCGCCTACCTGGTGGCCCGTCGGGAGGGAACTGTCCTCCCTCCCTACCCGATGGAGGAGCCGAGCTAGCTCCGGCTCGATTGACCCTTCCGCACCGCTCTGCTAGAGTCTTCCTTCGGTGCTGCGCTCCGCAGCATCCAAGCCCCAAGTTGTCGGGAGGTTTCCGGATGGCCGCGCCCAAGCTCTACAGGAATCTCATCAACGGCGAGTGGGTGGAAGCTCGTTGCGGCGAAGCGTTCGAGAACACCAACCCCGCCGACACCACCGACGTCATCGGGCTGTTCGCAAAGTCCGACAAGTGCGACCTCGACGAAGCGGTCGCCTGCGCCAAGGCCGCCTACCATGGCTGGCGGCTCACCCCGGCGCCTCGCCGGGCTGAGATTCTTTTCCGCGCCGCGCAAATGCTGGTCGAGCGCAAGGAAGAGCTGGCGCGCGACATGACCCGCGAGATGGGCAAGGTTCTGAAGGAAACCCGCGGCGACGTTCAGGAAGCCATCGACATGGGCTTCTACATGGCGGGTGAGGGCCGCCGCCAGTTCGGCTTCACCACGCCCTCCGAGCTGCCCAACAAGTTCGGCATGTGCGTTCGCCAGCCGCTCGGCATCGCCGGCATCATCACGCCCTGGAATTTCCCCATGGCCATCCCCTCGTGGAAAATCTTCCCCGCGCTGGTGCTGGGCAACACCGTCGTCTTCAAGCCCGCCACCGACACACCGCTCTCCGCCTACAACTTCGTCCGCATCCTGAACGAAGCCGGGCTGCCCAAAGGCGTACTCAATCTCGTCTTCGGCTCCGGCGGCAAAGTCGGCAACCCGCTGATGACGCACCCCGACGTGGGCGTGATTTCCTTCACTGGCTCCACCGAAATCGGCCGCGAAGTCTCCAAAGCCTGCGCGCCCGACTTCCGCCACTGTCACCTGGAGATGGGTGGCAAGAACATGATCATCGTCATGGACGACGCCAACCTCGACCTGGCGGTGGACGGCGCCCTCTGGGGCGGCTTCGGAACCACCGGGCAGCGCTGCACCGCCGCCAGCCGCGTCGGCGTTCACAAGAAGGTCTATCGGGAGTTTGTCGACAAGTTCGTCGACCGCGCCCGCAAGCTGAAGGTGGGCAACGGCCTCGACCCCAGCGTGGAGATGGGCCCGCTGGTCAACGCCGCCCAGCGCAAGACGACCGCCGAGTACGTCGAGGTCGGCAAGAACGAAGGGGCCAAGCTGCTCTGCGGCGGCGAGCTGCTGACCCGCGGCGAGCACGCCAACGGCCACTTCCATTCCCCCACCGTCTTCGGCGACTGCCACCCCAGGATGCGCATTAGCCAGGAGGAGATCTTCGGCCCCGTGGTTTCCGTGATTCCCTTCGACACTTTCGAAGAAGCGATTGAAATCGCCAACGGGGTTGTCTACGGCCTTTCGTCCTCCATCTACACCCAGAACCTCGACCGCGCCTTCGCGGCCATGCGCGACCTCTACACCGGCATCGTCTACGTCAACGCGCCCACCATCGGCGCCGAGATTCACCTGCCCTTCGGCGGCGTCAAGCAGACCGGCAACGGCCACCGCGAAGCCGGCATCGCCGGCCTCGACGTCTTCTCCGAGTGGAAGTCGATTTACGTCGACTTCAGCGGCACGCTGCAACGCGCCCAGATTGATACGCACTCCTGAGCCGCTGCTGTGAGCCCAGCCCCCGTCAAGCCAGCTGTAACGCAGTCGCTGACTGGATTGAAAATCCTCTTCGTCGCTCCTGAGTGTGTTCCCTTCGCCAAGACCGGCGGTTTGGCAGACGTCGTCGGCGCGCTCCCCAAGGCTCTCGTGGCCCGCGGCCATCAGGTCTCAGTTGTTCTCCCCCGCTACCGCGGCATCGAGCCCGGCCCGGTCGTCGTCCCGGCGCTTTCCATTCCCATGGGGCCGGGGCTGCTGTTTCCAGACATTCAGGATGGGCGCACGCGCGATGGCGTGCACCATTTCTTTGTCGACCATCCGCCCTACTACGACCGCAAAACTCTTTACGGCGAGAACAGCAACGATTATCCCGACAACGCCGAGCGCTTCGCGCTCCTGGCGCGCGCCGTGCTGGAGTTTTCGAAGCGCGCCGGGCCGCCCGACGTCATCCATTGCCACGACTGGCAGTCGGCGCTGGTGCCGGTTCTGCTCAAAACCCTCTACGCCGCCGACCCGCAGCTCCGCCGCGTTGGCGTGGTGATGACCGTGCACAACCTCGCCTATCAGGGCATCTTTCCGCCCGCCGCCCTGGGGCGCATCTCGCTGCCGGCCGACTTCTTTTCCTTTGATCGCCTCGAGTTCTACGGCCTCGTCAGCCTGCTCAAGGGCGCGCTCATCTACGCCGACGTTGTCTCTACCGTGAGCAAGAAGTACGCCCAGGAGATTCAGACACCCGAGTACGGCCACGGGCTTGACGGCGTCATTCGCCAGCGCGCCGCCACCGTCACCGGCATCCTCAACGGCGTCGACTACGACGAATGGAACCCGGAGACCGACCCGCACATCGCCGCCCACTACTCCGCCGACGACCTCGAAGGGAAAGCAATCTGCAAGAAGGACCTGTTGGAGCAGTTCGGCCTCCCCATTACCGACCTGCGCAAGCCTCTGGTCGGCATCGTTTCCCGCTTTGCCACCCAGAAGGGTTTCGACCTCATCGTCGAGGACGCCGATGCTTTCATGAAGAACGACCTGCTGCTCGTGGCTCTGGGCACGGGCGAGCCGCACTTCGAAGAGCAGTTCCGGCTGCTCGCCAAGAGGTTCCCCACCAAGATGGGTGTGCGCGTGGCCTATGACAACGCGCTGGCGCACAAGATCGAGGCCGGCAGCGATATCTTCCTGATGCCGTCGCGGTGGGAGCCCTGCGGGCTGAACCAGATTTACAGCCTCCGCTACGGCACCGTGCCCGTAGTGCGCGCCACCGGCGGACTTGACGACACCGTCGAGCCCTACGACCCCAAGACGGGGCAGGGAACCGGCTTCCGCTTTGTGCGCTACGCCGGCAGCGCCCTGCTCGAGTGCCTGCTTTCCGCCCTCACGGTCTACCGCGCCGAGCCCCAGGCCTGGCGGCGACTGATGATCACCGGAATGAAGAAGGATTTCTCGTGGAACCACTCCGCCGCCGAATACGAGGAGCTCTACCAGCGGGTGGTCAAGAAAGCCCAAAGCGGTTAGAATAGCCTCCGGCGGGGCGGAATCGTTTTGCCGGGCTGCTTCATCCAATCTGCTGAACGAGATCGTGGAGGCAATTCTGAATGTCTGACATCATCGTCGCGGTTGGTGACACGAATTTCGAGAGCGAAGTCCTGAAGTCCAATGTGCCGGTGCTGGTGGACTTCTGGGCGGAGTGGTGCGGCCCCTGCCGCATGTTGGCGCCCACCATAGAGGCCATCGCCCAGGACTACAACGGCAAAGTTCGCGTCGCCAAGCTGAACGTGGACGAGAACATGGAAACCTCCATGAAGTATGGTGTCCAGTCCATTCCTACCCTGCTTCTCTTCAAGGACGGCAAGGTTGCCGGGCAGCTCATCGGCAACCTGCCGCGCAACAACATCGAGCGCCTGCTCGAGAAAGCCCTGACGTAATCTCCATTCTGCTTGCGCGGTCACAAGGCCGCGCCTATCATAGGCAGGTTGTGAAGATGTAGCCCGCCCTGTCGGCCGCCCTGGGGTTGTACGGCGGCCCCTTCTGCCCGAGTGAGTCACGCGGGTGAAGCGCGGGCTTGCTTGTCCTGAGGCG
>JAXIPK010000296.1:0-8152 GCA_045402975.1 Acidobacteriota bacterium | reverse complement strand
GGCGCCGCGGTGGCCCGCGCCGGCCTCGACGCCTTGATTGTCGGCGGCTGGACGAAACCGGTGATCTTCATCTTCGTCGCGCCGTTCATGGGCTTCTTCGCCGCCCTGCTCGTGACCGTTGCCACCACCCGGCTGCTGCGTCGCCAGCCACCACAGCGCGTCGACCGCTGGTTCCGCCGTCTCCAGCTTGTCTCCGCCGCCGGCTACAGCCTCGGCCACGGCACCAACGACGCCCAGAAAGGCATGGGCATCATCTGGGCGGCGATGATTGCCATCGGCTGGCTCTCCGCCGACACGCCGCACCCTCCCTGGTGGGTTATAATCAGCTGTCACCTGGCCATCGCCAGCGGCACCGTAGCCGGCGGGTGGCGCGTCATCAAGACGATGGGACAACACATCACCAAGCTCACGCCCTTCGGCGGCTTCGCCGCGGAGACCGCGGGCGCGCTGACGCTGTTCGGCACCGCGCAGGCCGGCATCCCGGTCAGCACCACCCACACCATCACCGGCGCCATTGTCGGCGTCGGCGCCGTGCGGCGCCTCAGCGCCGTGCGCTGGGGCGTCACCCATCGCATCCTCTGGGCCTGGGTGCTCACCATCCCCGGCGCCGCCGCCCTCGGCGCCCTGCTCTACTATCTCTTTGAAGGAATCGTCTCCTAGCCATGAGCGACACCCGCGTTCAATTCGCTGAAATCGAAGAAGCCGTAGAAGAAATCCGCCAGGGGGGCATGGTCATCATCGTGGACGATGAAGACCGCGAGAACGAAGGCGACCTCACCGTCGCCGCCGAAAAAGTCACGCCCGAGCACATCAACTTCATGGCCAAGCACGGCCGCGGGCTGGTCTGCGTCACACTCACCGCCGAGCGCTGCGACTTCCTGCGCCTCCGCCTGATGAGCGACGAGAACACTTCGCCCTACGGCACCGCCTTCTGCGAGTCCATTGACGGTCGCTATGGCGTCTCCACCGGCATCTCAGCCGCCGACCGCGCCGCCACCATTCGCACCGTCATTGAGCCTGCCACGCGGCCCTCCGACCTGGTGCGCCCCGGCCACGTCTTCCCCCTGCGCGCCCGCCCCGGAGGCGTTCTGGTGCGCGCCGGACAAACCGAAGCGTCCGTCGACGTGGCGCGGATGGCCGGGCTGGTTCCGGCGGGCGTCATCTGCGAAGTCATGAACGACGACGGCACCATGGCGCGCGTGCCCGACTTGGCCGCTTTCTCCCAGCGCCACGGGCTGAAGATGATCACCGTCGCCGACCTGATTCGCTACCGCCTGCGCACCGAGAGCATCGTCCGCCGCATCGGCGAGGCCCTGCTGCCCACGCGCCACGGCGACTTCCACATGATCGCTTACGAATCGGTCATCGACGGCGAGCAGCACATCGCTCTGGTGAAGGGCAACTTCAGCGAGGAAGATACCGTGCCGGTGCGCATGCACTCGCGCTGCCTGGCCGGCGACGTCTTCGGCTCGGCGCGCTGCGACTGCCAGCAGGTCATCGACAAAAGTTTGGAAATGATCGGCAGCGCCGGCCGCGGCGTCCTGGTTTATCTGCACCAGACCGCGCCCGGCTTTTCCATTGAACGCGTCGACGATCGCGACATCATCAGCGTTCACCACCACGACCACAGCCGCGACCGCGAGTCCGACGACGCACTCGCCCAGCAGCGCCAGATTCAGCGCGACTCCGGCATCGGCGCCCAGATCCTCCGCGACCTCGGCGTGCGCAACATCCGCCTGCTCACCAACCACCCCCGCAAAGTTCCCGGTCTCGAGGGCTTCGGCATCCGCATTCTCGAGCAAGCCCCCATTCCCGTCGGCGCCCACAACCTCGTCCGCCGGGACGCCTAGCGCCTATTTCTTTCCTTCCTCTCCGCCAGCCGTAATCAGCGGCCGCAGCTTCTCCAGCTTCTTCTTGCTGATTCCCCGAATCACCAGCAGCTCGTCCACCCTCCTGAACTTCCCGCTCTTCTCCCGGTGATTCACAATCCGCTGCGCAATCACCTCGCCCACACCCGGCAGCTTCGCCAGCTCCTCTACCGTCGCCGTGTTGATGTTGACCAGCTCCGGCTTCCTTTCTTCCGGGACGGCCGAAACCAGCGACTGGAGCAAACCACCGCACAGGAGGGCGACAAGGACCCAACTAAGAACAACCGAACGAGGCATTCCCCTATCCTAGCAACCGGCGCAGCTTCTTCGTTCCCGGGCTCGAGCGCTTGCGATAGAGCGAGAGCGCCGCACGCGCCAGTGTGCGATAAGTCTCGCCGTACTGCGGCGGCAACTTGCGCAACTCCGAGAGGTGGCGCCGCACTGTGTCCGCGTCGCCGCGCGCCAGCGGCCCCGTCCAGGCGCGCGCACCGTGCCGCGCATACCACCCCAGTGTCGCCTGGGCCAGCGGCACCAGAACTGTTCGTGCGCGCGCCTTGCGCACCCCGGCGCGCACCAGCGCCCGCACCCCCATGTCGGCCAGCGTCAGTAGATGCCCCGCCACCAGCGCCGCGGCTGCGTGGTAGAGCGCCTTTTCCGTCGAACGCACTTCCATCGGCTCGCCCTTCAGGGCGCGCACCAGCGCCAGGGCTCCCTTCAACGCTCGCGGGTCGCCTTCCACCCCGAAGACCACCCCCGGCGGAAAAACCTTCAATGGCTTGGGAAAAGGATAGAGCGGATGCAGCGAGCCCACCGCCGCGCCTCGCTTGCCCAGCGGCGCCAGCACTCGGGACGAAAGCGCGCCGCTCGCCTGCAGCACCACGCGACCCCGCCAGCTTTTTCTCAGTCGCGCCAGCGCCCGCGCCGCCACCGGGACCTGGTTGTCATTCGTCGTGATCAGCAGCACCGGGGCGTCGTCCAGCTTTGAGATTTGAGATTTCATATCTAAGATTGGCTCTCCGCCGCCGATGAAGCGCACCGCGGCTCGCGCCGTCCGCGGGCTGCGCGTCACCACCGCGCCGATGCGCCAGCCGCGCCGCCGCAGCGCCCGGGCAAGCGTCTGCCCCACGCGTCCCGCCCCGATGATGGCAATCGTTTTCCCCACGGCGGTGATAGGATACCCTGCCCGCTCCACCCCAACGGAGAAAAATCAGGTGGAACTCTTCTGGACGGGCGTTCTCGGGCTGCTGGCGCTGAGCTGGCTGGTGATGGCCCTCCGCACGGCGCGCGGCATCGCGCAGTTGCCGCGGCTCGAGCGCGTTGAGCCGCTGGCCGACGCCGACTGCCCCAGCGTCTCCATTCTGCTGAGCGCGCGCGACGAGGCCGTCAAGATGCCTCAGGCGCTGCCCACGCTTCTGGCACAGGACTACCCGGATTACGAAGTCGTCGCCGTGGATGATCGCTCCGGCGACGCCACCGGCCAAATCCTCGACGACTTCGCCCGTCACCACTCCAATCTCAAGGTCGTTCACCTTAAAGAGCTGCCGCGGGGCTGGCTCGGCAAACCGCACGGCCTCTACACCGCCTGGCAGCATGCCCGCGGCGACTGGCTCGTCTTCACCGACGCCGACGTGCGCTTCGCCCCCGACCTGCTCCGCCGCGCCCTGCGTGTCGCGCGCGAACGGAGCTGGGATCACGTGACGCTCACCGGGCTGGTCGAAGCCCACGGTTTCTGGGAAAAGGTTGTGGTGAGCTTCTTCGCCTTCGGCTTTGTGCTCTACACCGAGCCGTGGAACGTCAGCAACCCGCGCTCGAAAAAGTATTTCGGTGTCGGGTCCTTCCAGCTCGTGCGGCGCACCGCTTATGAAGCGGCGGGCACCCACCAACGCCTGGCGATGGAAGTAGTGGACGACGTGAAGCTGGGCAAGATTGTGAAGCAGACCGGCGCCCGCTCCGGCGTGGCGCTGCCCGGCGAGCGGGTGTGCGTCCGCTGGCAGGAGGGACTCTCAAACGTCATCCGCGGCACGACCAAGAACTTCTTCGCCGCCGCTGCCTTCAGCCTTCCGATGGTCGCCGCCCAAGCCTTGGCCATCCTGGCGGTGAACATCCTTCCCTTCCTGGCGCTCCTCCTGCTCTCTGGCCTTCCGCGCCTGCTGGCCGCCGCCTCGGTGGCAGTAATCCTCCTCATGCACGCGCGCACGGCCCACGACCTCCACATTTCACTCCTCTACTCGCTCACCCATCCGCTCGGGGCCGCCATCTTTGCCTACATGATCCTGCGCTCCACAGTCGTCACGTTGTGGCGCGGCGGTGTCGTCTGGCGCGACACGTTCTATTCATTGGAGGAACTGCGAAAGGGAGTTGTCTAGACGCGAGGGCGCAAGCCCTGCCCTACCCTGACGGTTTGCGGGCTCGAGAGCGTCGCGGTTTCTTTGGCGCATTCTCCAGCGTATCGCCCTCGATGGCCACCGGCTCCGGCGCCAGCAGCTCCTGAACCGGCAGCGGCTCGCGCCCGAAGAGCGCCGGCTGGAAGAGCATCCCCACGTCCTTGTGCTTGAGGAGCCGCAGGCGGTCGCGCAACTGGGCGGCGCGTTCGAACTCGAACTTCTTCGCCGCTTCCCGCATCTTTTCTTCCAGCTTCTGGATGACCTCGTGCAGTTGCTGCTCGCTCTGGATCTCTTCGAACTCGGTCTCGGCCAACGGCACGGTGGTGTAGTCGGCTTCGACAATCAACGCCAGCGCCATGTCCACCGGCTTCACCACGCTTTTGGGCGTGATGTTGTTCTCCTGGTTGTAGCGCACCTGAATGGCGCGGCGGCGCGTCGTTTCGTCAATCGCCTGGCGCATGGACTCGGTGATGACGTCGGCGTACAGCATCGCTTTGCCGTGCAGGTGGCGCGCGGCGCGGCCGATGGTCTGAATCAGCGCGGTCTTGGAGCGCAGGTAGCCTTCCTTGTCGGCATCCAGGATGGCCACCAGCGACACTTCCGGCAGGTCGAGCCCTTCGCGCAGCAGGTTGATGCCGATGAGCACATCGAAAGCGCCGCGGCGCAGGTCGCGCAGAATGCGCACTCGCTCCAGCGTGTCCACCTCGGCGTGCAGGTAGCGGCAGCGAACGCCCACTTCGCTGTAGTACTGCGCCAGGTCTTCCGCCATGCGCTTGGTCAGCGTGGTCACCAGCACGCGCTCGCCGTGCGCTACCCGTTGGTGGATTTCCTCCAGCAGGTTGTCCACCTGCCCGCGCACCGGCCGCACTTCGACTTCGGGGTCGATGAGCCCGGTGGGGCGCACAATCTGCTCCACCACCACGCCCGCCGCTTTGGTCAGCTCGAATGGTCCCGGGGTGGCCGAAACGCACACGACGTGATTCACGCGTCGCTCAAATTCCTCGAACGCCAGGGGGCGGTTGTCCAGCGCCGATGGCAGGCGGAAGCCGTGCTCGACCAGGACTCGCTTGCGCGACTGGTCGCCTTCGTACATTCCCCGCACCTGCGGGATGGTCTGGTGCGACTCATCCACAAAAAGCAGGAAGTCGCTGGGGAAGTAGTCGAGCAGCGTGGGCGGCGGCGCGCCCGGCGCGCGGCCGGAGAGGTGGCGGGAGTAGTTCTCGATGCCGTGGCAGTAGCCGATGGTGCGCATCATTTCGATGTCGAACATCGTCCGCTGCCACAGCCGTTGCGCTTCGGTGTGCTTGCCCCGCTTTTCGAGCTCGGTCTTCCACTCCCGCAGCTCCGCCAGGATTCCTTCGATGGCGCGCTCCTTCTGCTCGGGCGGCATCACGTAGTGGGTGCGGGGGTAGATGGGGATGCGCACCTGCGCTTGCCGGACTTCGCCGGTCAGCGGGTCGATCTCGCTCAACTGCTCCACCTGGTCGCCCCACAGCTCGATGCGGTAGGCGATGTCGGCGTAGGGCGGGAAAACCTCCAGCAGGTCGCCCCGCACCCGGAACGTCCCCCGCCGCAGCTCTTCATTGCGTTCGTACTGAATCTCCACCAGCTTCTTGAGAATCTCCTCGCGCGGCATCCGCTGCCCTTTCTCCAGCAGCAACAGCATGCCGTAGTAGGCCTCGGGCGAGCCCAGGCCGTAGATGCAGGAGACGGAGGCGACAATGACGACGTCGCGGCGCTCGAAGAGCGCCCGCGTCGCCGACATGCGCAGCTTGTCCAGCTCGTCGTTGATGGTGGCTTCCTTTTCGATGTAAGTGTTCGACGACGGCAGGTAGGCCTCGGGCTGGTAGTAGTCGTAGTAGCTGACAAAGTACTCGACCCCGTTGTGCGGGAAAAAGTTGCGGAACTCGTGGAAGAGCTGCGCCGCCAGCGTCTTGTTGTGGGCCAGCACCAGCGTGGGGCGCGAGATGCGCTCCATCACCCGCGCCATGGTGTAAGTCTTCCCCGAGCCGGTGACGCCCAGCAGCACCTGGTGCTTCTCGCCGGCCTCGACGCCTTGCACCAGGGCGTCGATGGCCTGCTGCTGGTCCCCGCGGGACTCATAGTTGCTGACGAGTTTGAGCTTCATCGACACAGTGGGTTCGGCGGCGGCGGTGAAACTCTTCATTATACACCGGAGGAGGGGCAGTCGCTACGCGGGCGCGAGCGCCGGTTCAGACACGAACCCAGCCATACTGCGTATTGCTGGGCACGGAACCGCCGCTGTCATCGCGCAGCTTGCGCAGACGGTCGATGTAGTCGCCGGGGATCGGGTTCCGCTTGGCCTTGACGTCCACCCCGTAGACACGGGCGGCGTTCAACCCGAAGATTTTCCGCTTCACCTCGGTGGTCAGCGGCTTCCAGCCGAACTTCTTCATCAATGATTCGGGCATCTCCAGGCGCTTCAAGGCCTCGATCTGCCATTGCGGCGAGCCCCACCAGATGGAGTCGGTGCCCCAGAGCACGTGGTCGGCCCCGAAGGCATCAATCATCATCCCCAGCACGTGCGCACACAGCAACGGATGGGTGATGACCATCAAGCCGAACGTGCTGCCCAGCTCCATGTAGACGCTCTTCATGTGCGGATTCTTCTTGCGCGCGTCGCACAAGTCCGACACCCACGGCACGGTGCTCGTGGTCTCGAAGTTCGACTCCGCCGCCGGCAACGCGTCGGGCAGCGACTTGAAGGCCGAATGATAGATGAGGAAGTTGAAGTCGGGAAAATCCTTCGACACCTTGGCGACGTCGCGCGGGTGGCAGTACTCCTCATTGAACAACCCGCTCGCCAGGCCCTTGTGGATACAGATGTTCTTTACACCGAGCTTGCGCGAGCGTTCCAGCGCCGGGTAGGTCAGTTGCTCGTCGTCCAGCCACCAACCCGGCCGCCCGGGCACCAGCGATTGGCCGGTGTAGCCCTTCCAGGCGTCAATCTTCAGCTTCTCGGTTTGCACCTGCATCGATTCGAGGTTCAACGTGCCCCGCTCCGGCGACATCAGGCCGTGGCTGATGACTCGCCGCGATCTGGTGAGCTGGTTCACCCAGTTGCGCGTCTTGACCATCTGGTCGGGCGGCAGGATGTTGGCGTCGTCGGTTTCAGCTGGAATCCCGCTCACCACAATCATGTCGGTCTCGCTGTCGAGGAAAATCTCCTTGATGAAGTTCTCGCGGTGCAGGTCGGCTGGCTCCGGGGCGCGCTTGCCGAGCTCCGGGTTGAACTTGGCTCCAAAGCGCCGCAGGCCCATCAGAAACGGCAATTCGCGTCCGACCACAACGTGGTGGGTCTGCACGTCGAAGATGAAGTAGTCGGTCGCCTGACGCGCCGCCGGCTCCAGCAGCTCGGCGGCCTCCACGTGGAAGAAGCTCCCGAACACGCTGTTCATGGCCGCGAAGGCCGTGGCCATGCCGGCGGTGCTGCGCAGGAATTGGCGTCGCGTCAGCCCCAGCCGCCGGGCGTTGCGGTCGGCGCTCTCCAACAGCCGCGCCTCCACCGCCCGTTGCGCCGGCGTCTGCGGCAGCGGCAGGAACTCCTCGTTGGACACCACTTGGTTGGGGATGGGCAAGGCCCGGCCGAGATAGTCGTCGAGGTCGCACTTGCGCACCCAGCCGTTGCGGGTCTCCGGCTCAGGACGATGGAAAGGAGTGGCCTTCGGGTTGGGCACAGGACCTCCTTTGAGGAAAACTAGGCGGCGGGTGACCGCAGTATACCATCGCACTCGGTGGAGCGGCGCGCCCTAGGGCAGGCGCTCAACCCGCACCTGCATCACCAACCGCAGGCGGAAAACCAGCTCTTTCAGCTCGGGCCTGTCGACTTTTTCGAGCGTCCAGGAAGTGTCGCGGGTGCCGCTGCGCTCGGCGTAGATG
>JAXIPK010000015.1:0-3682 GCA_045402975.1 Acidobacteriota bacterium | reverse complement strand
GCCAATGCCGGCGCCGCCGTAGTAGAGCCCGCTGGCCACGGGGATGACCGTGCAGGAGCAGGCGGCGACGAAGAAGCTCGAGCCGGCGGCGAGCGGGAAGGCGGTTGTCTTCCGCGCCTGGGTTCCGAGGTAGTGGAGGATGGTTTCGCGGGAGATAAAGGTCACCATGGCGCCGGCAAGGAGAAACGCGGGCACCAGGCAGGTGAGGACGTGCAGGGCGATGTAGTCCTGGAGCGCCTCGACGCCCGCCCAGACGAGCTCGGTCATGACGCTTCTCCCTCGGCTTGCTCGCACGGAAGCGACAGGCGCAGTCGCTCCAGGTCGTTGCGGAAAACCTCATTCGCCGGGCAGCAGTCATTGAGCAGACGGCGGAGAGCGGCCCTCTCCATCCCGGGGTCGCGCACAAGCGAATAGATGACGCGCTGGCCGCGGCGATGGTCGGTGACCAGACCCGCGTGCCGGAGGACGGCGAGGTGGCGCGAGACGGCATGTTGGGGCAGGCCGAGAATCGCCTGGAGGTCGCAGACACAGATGTCGCCGTTACGGAGGAGGTTGAGGAGGCGGAGGCGGGTGGGCTCTCCGGCGGCTTTGAGGATGGAGGCAAGGTCTGAAGTCATCATCTGCTCCTATGCACATACACACATAAGCACGTGAGCGGCCAACCTTCTTTAGACGACTAGTCCCTTTATTAGCAATGAGTTGCCTGGCCGCACGCTGGGACGGCGCGTGCGCGGAAACCCGGTTGTGGGGGAACTCTCGCAATCGCGGTGTGTTCTATCGCGTGTCTGCGGGCGCTAGCGAAGACGGAGGGCGAAGTCGGTTACGGCGGCGACAGCCTGAGCGAGGTTCTGTTGGTCGGTGCGGCCGGAGCTCTTGCGGGACTTGAGGGAGTGGTCGGCGTCGGGGATCCACTCGATGCGGATGGTCTTCGAGAGTTTGTAGGTTCCGACTTCCTGGCGCGAACCGAATGCGTCCTGCTCACCCTGCACGATGAGCGCCGGAGTGCGCAGCCCGGCGAGGTGCGCGGTGCGCAACTGCGTCGGCTTGCCCGGAGGGTGGAAGGGGCAGCCCAGGCAGACGAGCCCGCGCGCGCCGACCTGGTCGGCAATCATGCTGGCGATGCGCCCGCCCATGGACTTGCCGCCGATGAAGAGCCCTTCGGCGCCGCCCAGCTCTTGAATCACCGCCAGCCAGGTCTCCTGGAGGACAGCGGGCGCATCCGGGCCCTTGCGGGTTCCGTGGGTGCGGCGCCGGCGCATGTAGGGGAACTCGAACCGCACCACGCGGAGGCCGTTGGCGGCCAATGCCTCCGCCACGGCGGTCAGCGACGGGTGGTCCATGGGCGCGCCGGCGCCGTGGGCCAGCACCAGCGTGGCGCGTTCTTTTCCTTTGGCCTTGTTGATGAGCAGCTCGCCGACATCCATCGCAGACGTTCGCTGACGAGGCGGCTAGCCGCCGTTGGCGCGGCGGCGGGGCTCGCCGTCGCCGGAGTTGCGGCGGGCAGTGATGCCGAGGCGCTTGATCTTCTGGTTGAGCGTGGAGAGCGGAATCTGGAGGAGCCGCGCGGCATCGGTCTGGGAGCTTTCGGAGCGGTCGAGCGCGTCGAGGATGACGCGGCGCTCGTAGTCATCGAGCAGGTCGAAGAGCGAGCGGTTCTCAGTGGGCGCGTGGCCGAGCAAGTGCGGGCGGGCAATCTCGTCCGGGAGCAGCTCGGCGCCCACCTCAGTGCCGGTGGAGAGCACCACGGCGCGCTCGACCGCGTTCTCCAGTTCGCGGACGTTGCCCTGCCAGCCGTTATCGACGAGAAGCTGCAAGGCCTCGGGCGTGAACCGCCGCAGCGGCCGGGAGTTTTCGGCGCAATACTTCTGAATGAAATGGTCCACCAGCAGCGGGATGTCTTCCCGGCGCTCGCGCAGCGGCGGCAAGTGGAGCGCGATGACGTTCAAGCGGTAGTAGAGGTCTTCGCGGAAGCGGCCGTCGGCGACCAGCTTCTTCAAATCCACGTTGGTGGCCGCCAGGATGCGCACATCCACCTTCATGGTTTCGTTGCCGCCCAGCCGCATGAACTCGCCTTCCTGAATCACGCGCAGCAGCTTGGCCTGGGTTTGCGGGCCGACGGTGCCGATCTCATCGAAGAAAATGGTGCCCTGGTGGGCCACCTCAAACAGACCCTTCTTGGAAGCCACCGCCGAGGTGAAGGCTCCCTTGACGTGGCCGAAGAGGATGGACTCGAGCAGGTCGTCGGGCAACGAGCCGGTGTTGACGGGAACAAAAGCAAAGTCGGCGCGGGCGCTGCGGTTGTGGATGGTGTGGGCGATGAGCTCCTTGCCGGTGCCGCTCTCGCCGCCGATGAGCACGGTGGCGCGAGTGGGCGCCACCTGCTCGATGAGGTCGAACACCTTCTGCATGGCGGCGCCCTTGCCGACGATGTTCTCGAGCTGGTAGCGCGCCTTCAGCACGCGCTTCAGGCGGACGTTCTCTTCCACCAGTTGGCGGTGCTCCATGGCGCGGAGGATCTGGGCGACGAGCTCGTCGGCGTCCCAGGGCTTGGGGATGTAGTCCTGGGCGCCGTTCTTGAACGCGGCGCGAGCGACGTCGATGTCCTTGAGCGCGGTGAGCACGATGATGGGCAGCTGCCGGTTCAGGCGGCGGAATTCCTGCAGCACCGCCAAGCCGCTGCGGCCGGGGAGCTTGACGTCGAGCAGCACCAGGTCCCAAGGCTGATCGGTCATGGCCTTGATGCCGGTGTCGGCGTCGCCGGCAAAGCCGGTCTTGAAGCCGACCGAGTTGAGGAGCGCTTCCAGCGCCTCGCGCACGTCCGGTTCGTCGTCAACGATGAGGATGTTGCCTTTGTCAGCCATTGGTCCCTGCCTGTCCCGCCATGGGCGGGATCTGAGCCGGCACCGCTGCCGGCATGGGGAATTCCAGAATGAAAGTCGTGCCGCGGCCGGGCTGGGAGCGCACCTGAATCGAGCCGCTGTGCTCCTGCATGATGCCGTAGGTGATGGCCAGGCCGAGGCCGGTGCCGCGGCCGGTAGTCTTGGTCGTGAAGAAAGGGTCGTAAATCTTGCTCAGGTGGTCCGCCGCAATGCCGATGCCGGTGTCGGCGACCTCGACGCGGACGCGGCCGCCGCCATCCACGGCGTGGACGAGGGTGCGGATGGTGAGCCGGCCGCCCTGCGGCATGGCGTCGCGGGCGTTGAAGAAGAGATTGACCAACACCTGCTGAAGCTTGCCGGAGTCGCCGTGGACGGGCGGAAGGCTGTCGTCGAGCTCGGTTTCCACCGCCACCTGGGCGGAGCGCAACTGCGGCTCGATGAGCGCCAGCGTCTCGCGCACAATGCGGTTCAGGTGGACGTCGCCCAGCTCGGCCGAGCCGGTGCGGGAAAAGTTGAGCAACCCGGAGATGATTTCGGAGGCGCGGAAAGTCTGCTTGACGATTTTTTCCACCAGCCCGGCGCGCGGGTCTTCGCCGGAGAGCTGCTTGGCCAGCATCTGGGCGTAGTTGGAGATGACAGCCAGCGGCGTGTTCACTTCGTGGGCCACGCCGGCGGCCAGCAGGCCGATGGAGCTGAGCTTCTCGGCTTGCTGGAGCTGGTCCTCCAGCTGCACGCGGTCGGTGATGTCGTCGAAGATGAGCAGACGCCCGATGGGCTGGCCCTGCTTGCTGACCAGTGGTGTC
>JAXIPK010000181.1:0-6038 GCA_045402975.1 Acidobacteriota bacterium | reverse complement strand
GGCGGGGGCGAGGGAATCGTCCATTCCAGCGTGGTGGCTTCCCACGGGTTGATGCTCTCGGCCTTCTTCCCCTTCCACAAGCTCCACACAAGGTTGAAGAGGAAGATGAGCTGCGCGCCGATGGTGACGAAGGCGGCGATGCTCATGAAGGTGTGCACCGGCTGCAGCTCGGCCAGGAACCGAACCGCGGTGGTGTCGGCGTAACGGCGCAGGTTGCCGGCGAGGCCGATGTAGTGCATCGGCATAAAGATGGCGTAGACACCGACGAAGGTGAGCCAGAAATGCAGCTTGCCGAGGCCTTCGTTCAGGTGCTTGCCGAACATCTTGGGGAACCAGAAGTAGGTGGCGGCGAACATCCCGAAGATGGCGGCGACACCCATGATGATGTGGAAGTGGGCGACCACGAAGTAGGTGTCGTGCAGAGGAATGTCCACCGAAGGCTGCGCCAGGAAGATGCCGCTCAGGCCGCCGCTGACGAAGAGCGACACGAAGCCCAGGGCGTAAAGCATGGCGGTGGTGAAGCGGATGCGCGCGCCCCAGAGGGTTCCAATCCAGTTGAAGGTCTTGATGGCCGAGGGCACGCCGATGGACATGGTGAGCAGCGAGAAGGCGATGGCGCTGTAGGGGCTCATGCCGCTCTGGAACATGTGGTGGCCCCAGACGCCGAGGCCGAGCAGAGCAATGGCGCCCATGGCGTAGACCATGGCGCGGTAGCCGAAGATGGGCTTGCGGGCGAAGGTGGAAAGCACGTGGGAGACGATGCCCATTCCCGGCAGGATGGCGATGTAGACCTCGGGGTGGCCGAAGAACCAGAACAGGTGCTGCCAGAGCAGGGGCGAGCCGCCTTTGTGGTCAATGATGCGGTCGCTGACAATGAGGCCGCCGGGGATGAAGAAGCTGGTGCCGGCGTGGCGGTCGAGCAGCAGGAGCACGCCCGCGGCCAGCAGCACGGCGAAGCCCAGCAGCGCCAGGATGGCGGTGATGAACCAGGCCCAGCAGGTGAGCGGCATCCGCATCAGCGACATTCCGCGGGTGCGGAGGTCGAGCATGGTCGTGATGAAGTTGAGTGCGCCCATCAAAGAGGCGCCGCAGAAAATCGCCAGGCTGATGACCCATAAGCTCTGGCCCCAGCCAAGACCGGGCCCGGCGATTTCGCCCAAGGCGCTGAGCGGGACGTAGCCCGTCCAGCCGCTGATGGGTGCGCCGCCTTCGACGACGAACGCGGCCAGCATCACCAGGAACGAGACGAAGGTGAGCCAGAACGACAGCATGTTGAGGACGGGGAACGCCATGTCGGCGGCGCCGATTTGAATCGGGAGGAAGTAGTTGCCGAAGCCGCTCTGCGGCGCGGTGGTCAGCACGAAGAACACCATGATGGTGCCGTGCATGGTCATCAGCGCCAGGTATTGCTCGGGCGTCATCAGGCCTACGATGGGCAGGTGGAGCGCCGGCCAGGCCAGGTGCAGGCGCATCAGTAGCGACAGAAACATCCCCACGAAGACCGCGACCAGCGCCAGGGCGATGTACTGGATGCCGATGACCTTGTGGTCGACACTGAAGATGTACTTGCGGACAAAGCCCGTGGGCGCCGCGTGGACGTGGTGGGCTTCGGTGGCCATCAGTCTCTCCTATTGGTTGGGTTGCTCGGCCGGCGGTTCTTCCTCGCCGGTGAGCGCGGGCATGTAGGCGGCCTGCTCGCGCATCCATTGGTCGAAGTCGCCCGGCGAGAGCACTTTAAAATCGGCGCGCATCTGGTGATGGCCGAGGCCGCAGAGCTCGGCGCAAGCGATTTCGTAGCCCCCGGCCTTTTCGGCGGTGAAGTTCATGCGGATGAGCAGGCCGGGCACGGCGTCCTGCTTGAAGCGCAGCTCGCGGACAAAGAAGCTGTGGGTAACGTCGAGCGAGCGCAGGATGACGTTGACGGGCTGATTCACAGTCACCGCCATCTCGGCGGTGATGACGTCGTCTTTGGCGGCGGGGTCGGTGAAGTCCACGCCCTGGTAGTTGCCGAGCTGGTCGTTGACCAGCGTCGGGTCGGTGCGGCCGAACTGGCCGTCGGGGCCGGGATAACGGAAGTACCACTTGAACTGCTTGCCGGTGATTTCCACCTGCTGGGCGTTGGCAGCCATCGTCGGGCCGAGCGCGTGATACTCACGCCAGGCGGCTTCGGCGGCCACGCCCAGGCCGACGAACAGGATGGCGGTCAGCCCGGTCCAGATGATTTCCATTCCGGTGTGGCCGTGGCTGTAGACGGCGCGGCCGGGGACGTCGGCGCGGTAGCGGAAAATCGTGTAGGCCAGGCCGAGCTGGGCCAGCACGAACACCAGCCCGGTGATCCACAAGGTGCGGACGAACTGCGCGTCTATCTGATGGCCGAGCGAAGTGATGGACTCGGGGAACCACCAGGTGCGCTCCCAGAAGAAGTAGACGGTGGAGAGGGTCAGAACCAGCAGGGCCACCAGGAAGCCCCAGGCCGCTAGGCGGCTGCCCGAGGTTGAGTGCTTGTTCGCCATCCAGTCGCTCCGATGAGATTCGTTCAGTCTTCGACTCTGACAACAAGACTTGCGTGGAGAATTTGAGCCGACATTCGTCCGTGCAGCAAGGAGTGAGTCTATCCATTGACACTATGCGTGTCAATCGCTTGTGCGGGAGGGACAAGAGAAGATTACCGCAGAGGACGCAGAGGAACGCAGAGGAACGCAGAGAAAAAGCAGGTCCCTCGACTCGCTTCCCTCGTCTCGCGCTGCGCGACTCGGGACAAGCGGGATGACAGGGATTGGGCGGGTTGACGGGCGCGCGAGGCGTGTGGGATAAGATGGATCATGGAAATCAAACGCATCGCGCCGGAAGAAGCCAAGCAACTGCTGGACTCGAACCAGGGCTACGTGTACCTCGATGTGCGGAGCACGCCGGAGTTTGAGGCCGGGCACGTGCCCGGGGCAAAGAATGTACCGCTGCTCGAGCCCGACGCCAGCGGGCGAATGGCGCCCAACCCGCGCTTTCTGGAAGTGGTGGAGAAAAATTTTCCGCGCGAGGCCAAGCTCATCACCGGCTGCATGAAGGGCGGCCGGTCGTTGAAAGCCGCGGAGGCGTTGCAGCAGGCGGGCTTCACTGGCGTGGTGGACATGCGCGGCGGGTTCGGCGGCGAGACCGATCAGATGGGGCGCGTCACCTATCCCGGCTGGGCGCCGCGCGGGCTGCCGACCACGCGCGAGGCGGGGCCGGGCGACCGCTACGATTCGCTCGCCAAGAAATAGGTTACAGAGTAACAGAGTGACAGAGACCGGAGGCGCGCTGTGGCGGACTTCTATCCTGATTTCATCCTGAAACTTCCCGAGCCCGACGTGCCGGTGAAGGGCGTGGTGGGAAAGATGTTGCAGGGTGACCGCGGGCAGGCGGTGTGGTTCACCATCGAGGCCGGGGCGGAGATTCCGCCGCACGCGCACGGTGACCAGTGGGGCGTGGTGCTGGACGGCGAAATGGAGCTGACCATCGGCGGCCAGACGCGCCGCTACCGCCCGGGCGATTCCTATTTCATTCCCGCCGGCACCGTGCACGGCGCCAAGTTCTCGGAGCGCTGCCGCGTCTTCGACCTTTTTGCCGACGTTTCGCGCTACAAGCCCCGCGCCTAGAGGCTCCAACCTGCATAAGCTACGCCTCACTGCGCATTCCTCTGTGCTAGGATTCCTTCCGTGAACGAGCCACGCAAATTCACCGTCGGGCTGGTGCAGATGGCGATGGAGGCCGACCCGGCGGCGAACCTCGCCCGCGGCGTGGAGCGTGTGGAAGAGGCCGCGCGCGCCGGCGCTCAGCTCGTCTGCCTGCCCGAGCTTTTCCGCTCGCAGTATTTCTGCCAGCAGGAGGACCCAAGCTTCTTCGATCTGGCCGAGCCCGTCCCCGGCCCGACCACCGAGGCGCTGGCGCGTACCGCGGCGTCCCTGAAGGTCGCCGTCATCGCCCCGGTATTCGAGCGGCGCGCCCCCGGCGTTTATCACAACAGCGTCGCAGTGATTGACGCCGATGGGCGCCTGGCCGGGCTCTACCGCAAGATGCACATCCCGGACGACCCGGCCTACTACGAAAAGTTTTACTTCACGCCGGGCGACCTCGGCTTCCAGGCGTTCGACACGCGCGTGGGGCGCGTCAGCGCGCTCATCTGCTGGGACCAGTGGTATCCGGAAGGCGCGCGGCTGGCGGCGCTGCGCGGCGCGGCGGTTATCTTCTATCCCACCGCCATCGGCTGGCACCCGGACGAAAAGGCCGAGCACGGCGCGGCGCAGCGCGACGCCTGGCGCACGGTGCAGCGTGGCCACGCCATCGCCAACGGCGTTTATGTGGCCGCGGTCAACCGCGTCGGGCATGAAAGACCCAGCAGCGGCTCGGGCAAGGGGATTGAGTTCTGGGGCGGCTCGTTTCTCGCCGATCCGTTCGGGGTTGTGCTCGCGGAAGCGTCGGCCGACAAGGAAGAAATTCTGCTCGGCACTGTTGATCTCGACCGCATTGAAGAAGTGCGCCGCAACTGGCCCTTCCTGCGCGACCGCCGCATCGACGCCTACGCCGGCATCGACAGCCGCTACCTCGATCCCAGTCCTGCCACGCGGGTGAAGTAACGCTTGCCGCCCGCAAAGAAAACAACTTCCGAAGGTGGCACACCGGCTTCCATGGGCTTCTCCATGCCCGCCGAGTGGGAGCTGCACGAAGCCACCTGGATCGGCTGGCCGCACAACCGAACGGACTGGCCGGGCAAGTTCGCCGCCATCCCATGGGTCTATGTGGAAATTGTGCGGCACCTGGTGCGGGGCGAGCGCGTGCGCATCCTGGTCAACGACCGCGCCCACGAAGCGGCGGCGCGTTCGGCGCTGAGCGAATCGCGCGTCGACCTGGCGCAGGTCGAATTCTTCCGCTTTCCTACCAACCGCGGCTGGACACGCGACTTCGGTCCCATTTTTGTTCGCCGCGCCCGCCCGCGCGAAGTCGCCATCGCGCGCTTCCGCTTCAACGGCTGGGCGAAGTATCCCGACTGGCGCAAGGACAACCGCGTCCCGGAGTTGGTGGCGCGGCGGCTCGGTTGCCGTATCTTTCCCATTCGTGCGAGCGGGCGCGACTTCGTGCTGGAGGGCGGCAGCCTCGACGTCAACGGCCGCGGCACGCTGCTGACGACGGAAGAGTGCCTGCTCGACCCGCGCGTTCAGCCGCGCAACCCCGGCCTGGGCCGCAAAGATGTGGAAGCGGTGCTGCGCGAGGCGCTGGGAGTCTCGAACATTCTCTGGCTGGGGCGCGGCATCGCCGGCGACGACACCCACGGGCACGTGGACGATTTCTGCCGCTTCGTCGGCCCGCGCGCCGTGGTGCTGTGCGAGGAGCGCGACCGGCGCAGCGACAACTACCGCGCGCTGGAAGAAAACTGCGGACGCCTGCGTGGCATGCGACTCGAGGACGGCTCGCGTCTCGAAGTGGTGCGCCTGCCGATGCCGGCTCCGCGCTGGTTCGGCCGCGACCGCCTGCCGGCGAGCTACGCCAACTTCTACATCGCCAACGCCGCCGTGCTGGTTCCGACTTTC
The DNA here is from genome assembly GCA_045402975.1 of Acidobacteriota bacterium. Lineage (GTDB taxonomy): Bacteria > Acidobacteriota > Terriglobia > Acidiferrales > 2-02-FULL-67-57 > JACPRL01. Next base: position 477 of record JAXIPK010000181.1, on the reverse strand, counting down.
AACGACCCGAACGACCGGGTGGCGCTCGGCATCCTGGCTGAGCTCTTTCCCGACTGTGCCGTCGTGGGCATCCACGCGGTGGATTTGGTTCTCGGCTTAGGCACGCTCCACTGCCTCACCCAGCAGCAGCCCGCCCTTGAGCGCGTTCGGGACCGTTTTTAGGGCGGTCGCCCCATGCGTTGCAACGCGTTGTGCACGCATAACGCATCTGGCCTGAGGGTATCCCTTGGCGGGGCCGCCACGCGGGCAGGGCGGGCAACTGGCGCTGTTGACTATTGACTCCCAACCATTAACTATTGCTCGGACGCCCGGGTGGCGGAATCGGCAGACGCTGGGGACTTAAAATCCCTTGGCCCGCGAGGGCCGTGTGGGTTCGACCCCCACCCCGGGCACCAGCTAATCCAGGAGGGATTCCAGACGGGCGGGCTCGGAAACCAGAACTGTGGTTCCTTTGATTTGGATGGCGCCTTCCCGGCA
>JAXIPK010000357.1:0-2013 GCA_045402975.1 Acidobacteriota bacterium | reverse complement strand
GCGCAGCGGAACGCGCGCATTCATTCTTCCCGTTTGCCGGATCGAGCGCATCGCCCCGGCCAGCTCACGCACCGGCCGCAGAGAGCGATGAGCCAGCAAGGCGCCTCCTCCCACGCCCCCCCCCAGCACCGCCACCATCCCCAGGGCAAACACGCTTTGGAAATACTCCAGAATCTCCTTCCGCGCTTCGGTCGTCTTCCCCACCTGCAGGAGAGAGCCGTCGGCCAGCCGGACCGACAGGAGTTCCAACCGGTCCGGGTCCTGGATCAACTCGCCTTCTTCCTCCTGTCCCAGCAGGTGGGACCATTCGCGATTCCCCGGGGCGCGGGCGGTTTCAAGCTGCTTCACATCGAAGTCTCCCCAGTCCAGCGGAATATTCTGGAAGAGCGTTTCGTTGTTCGCTCCCGCCACGCGCACGAACAGAGATTCTTTGTGCCCCGCCTGGAGTTCCTCACTCAAGCCGGACACGCCGCCGCTCTCGTAGCGGGAAGCGTAGAGCTTCGCCTGCGACTCGATGAGCTCCCGGTCCTTCTGCTCCAGGGCAGCGGAAAGCAGGAAATAGGCCAGGGCAAACAGCGCCAGGGAGCTCAGCACGAAGGCGAGCGAGTACCACGCGGCCAGCCGGAAGCCGATGGTCCTGCCTTTGAGGCTAAGACGCCTTGAGGACGTACCCCACTCCTCGAATCGTGGTGATGAGCTCGTCCGACTCCCCTCCCAGTTTTTTCCGCAGCCGGCAGACCAGCACATCCACCACGTTGGTTTGCGGGTCGAAGTCGTAGCCCCAGATGTGCTCCAGCAGCGTGGTCTTCGAGATCGCCTCGCCCGGATGGCGCATCAGGTATTCCAGCAGGGCAAACTCGCGCGGCTGCAGGTCCAGCCGGGTCTCATTCCGCAGCGCTTCCCGTTTCAAGAGGTCGAGTGTGAGCGGCCCCGCTTTCAATCGCGTCGGCTCTGGAGTTCCGCTGACTCTTCGCAGCAGCGCGCGCACCCGAGCCAGCAGCTCGGAGAAAGCAAACGGCTTGGTCAGATAATCGTCGCCGCCCGTTTGCAGCCCGCGGATTCGGTCGTCGACCGAGCGCTTCGCGCTCAGGAAGATCACCGGGGTGTTGATCTTCTGCCGGCGCAGCTCCTCAATCAGGCTCAGGCCGTCGCCTTTGGGCAACATGACGTCAACCACCGCCGCGTCGTAGGGTTCCGTCAACGCCAGATGCAGGCCGTCTTCTCCGTTGGCGGCGTGGTCCACCGCAAACCCCGCCCGCTGCAGCCCCTTGACGATGAAGCTGGCGGTCTTCTCGTCGTCTTCCACCAGAAGTACGCGCATTGGTGTTTGCCGCGTCTGCGACTCTACGCCGATTGTACACCAGCGCTCGGGCGCCAGCGTCCGGGTGCGTGTTGACGCGTTGAAGTCGCCCGCATAGAATAGGAAAAGATTCGGAGCGAGCGTAGCTCAGTCTGGTAGAGCACTGCCTTGCCAAGGCAGGTGTCGTGGGTTCGAATCCCATCGCTCGCTCCATGATTTTCCGAAGGAAAAATCACCCTGTCGTAGCGAAGCGGAGACCCTGAGCAAAGTCGAAGGGAGTGAGCGAACGCAGTGAGCGAGTCGAAGGGTCCCGGCCACTCGCGCCGCGGTGAGTCGAAGGGTTGGTTCGTCTATCTCCTCAAGTGCGCCGACGGCACCTACTACGCCGGCGTGACGCCCGACCTGGAGGAACGCCTGAAGAAACACAACGCCGGGCGTGGCGCCAAGTACACCCGAGGCCGACGACCCGTTCGCCTGCTGTGGTCCCATTCCTGCTCCACCTATGCAGCCGCCCGATCCCTGGAAGCTCAGCTTAAAGGCTGCAGCCGGGAGAAGAAGCGGCTGCTGGTTGCGGGTTCCCTTCGACTCGGCCCTGCTTCCGCAGGGCCTCGGTCAGGATGAACCCTTCGGCTCCCTGCCGGAAGCCTTTGACTTGCCCGCCCTTCCTGCCTACACTCTCGCAGCGGTGGGGAGTCAGGACGATGAGCGACACC